>JAZGFZ010000234.1:0-23390 GCA_036480015.1 Algisphaera sp.
CTTGCTTAATTCAAAGACGGATCGCGTGGGAGAATTGCCGGATTCGCGCCCTTTAACATGGCTTTGGCCAATGAGCCGCCTAGCAATTGTTGCCAAGGATCCGCCAGGGGGTTCAGCAAGGCCGTCGCGGAGAGTTCTCCCACCACCCAGGCGCCTTCGTCCAACTCTGTTTCCAATTGGCCCGGCCCCCAGCCTGCATAGCCTGCGAAAAAACGTGCGGGTTCAATGTTGCCCGCCAACACGGGGCGAATCGCATCGCCATCGCTCGAAAACGTCACCCCGGCCATCACCGGTGTGGCATTTTCTTGCAGCTTGCCCCCATGCAGCACCATCAATGGTCCGTCGCAGGGGCCGCCATGAAAAAGCTCTGCGTTAACTTTGCAGCACAGGTCATCGTCGTTCAACTCAGTCGCCTCAGCCAGCACGTCAGCCACTTTCGCCCCGCTGCCACGGTTGAGTACCAAGCCCATGGCGCCCGGCACACCGGTGTCATCAGGCGTCCAAAGCGCTGTCTCCTCCTCTGCGTCCCCCTCTGCGTCCATGGGGGGCTTCATAACAACATGCTGCACCAACAAAATCGCAGTTCGTGCGAAATGCGGATCAAGCAGTGTGGGGGCTGCAAACAACACTTTTCCAAGAAGCGATTCCATTGCACCCATTGTACCGACGCACTGTGAAATACTTGCCCGTTGCGCACAAAAAGGCCGCGCATCAAAAAACCGCACCTGTTACACAGGTGCGGTTTCGTTTGTTTTTCAACAAAACCCGTTGGCATGCCGCGATAAAGAGGCTACGCAACGGGCAGGCTTTGCAGCCTTACTTGACTTCGACTTCGCCGCCGGCTTCCTTGATCTTTTCGGCCAAGGCGTCGGCTTCGTCCTTGGGAATGCCTTCTTTCAACGCCTTGGGGGCGCTGTCGACGATTTCCTTGGCTTCTTTCAAGCCCAAGCCTGTGGCTTCGCGCACGGCCTTGATCACTTGAATTTTCTTGTCGCCTGCGGCCTTGAGGATCACATCGAACTCGGTTTTTTCTTCGGCTTCTTCGCCGCCGCCGCCGCCAGCCATCATCACTGCGCCGCCTGCGGCGGGCTCGATGTTATAGGTTTCCTTCAAGTAGTCAGCCAGGTCGACTGCTTCTTTCAAAGTCAAACCGACAAGCTTGTCGCCCAGTTCCGAAATTGCTGCTTCTGCCATAATCAATACTCCAAACAATTGGGTTTCTAATAGGTGGCCGAACGTCGGCCATTTAACCCCGAGGGGCCAGTCAGAAACGTCTCAAAATCAAAAAAGTGTTGGCTTGACGGGTTAAAAGGCCAAGCCGGTTGTTCTGTGTCTCGCGATGTCTCAGGGGTAAACCAAGAGACACATCGAAAGGTCGATTCAGCAATGCCATTAGGCCTTGCTGATGGTCTCGCCTGCTTCCAATTTTTCTTGGATTGTTTTCACAATCCCTGCCAGGTTGCGTCCTGGTGCAACCACGGCGCCCACCAGTTTTTGAGCTGGTGTAAGAACGATTTGCACCAACTTGGCTTGGGCTTCTTCTTTGGTGGGGAACTCGGAGAGTTTTTTCATCTCAGCAGGTCCAAAAACCATGCCGTCCATGACGGCGCCTTTGAGGTCGAGGTTTTCGACCGTCTTGGCCCAGTCAATCAAATCGCGGGCCATTTCCACCACCGAGGTGTCTTCGCTGGTGGAGTACACCATGGCTGCGGGGCCATCAATAAAGTCTGTTAGCGATTCGAGGTCGCTGCCAGCAAACACCTTGCGGGCCAAGCTGTTTTTAATGACACGAACTTTGACCGACTTTTTAGAAAATCCGCCGCGAATGCCGCTGGTGTCCGCAGCATCCACGCCACGAATGTCAATCACAATGGCGTCTGTCACGCCATCAAACTCGCCTTTATACGCCTTGGCGATCAGGTTTTTTACGGTCTTGCTCATAATGAGGCTTTCTTGCTTGGTAAACGATTTTTAGAACCGGCTTTTGCCGAAGAAAAATCATCAGGTGGGGTTGAGATAAACAGGAAACGCAAACACAGCGGCTTGAATGCCGCCAGCGTCAACATCAATCAGATCGCCAGCAAAACACTGGGGGTCATCGTTGCACTAATGGCCGCATTTTTAACATACTGCCCTTTCGACGAAGCAGGCTTGCTTTTCAGAACGTGGTCAATCATCGACTGAATGTTTTCATTCAGTTGCTCAGGGCTAAAGCTGAACTTGCCCACGGGCACATGAATATTGCCGCCTGCATCGTTGCGAAACTCAACCTTACCTGCGGCAAAAGCTTTTACGGCTTCGGCCACTTTGGGATCTACGGTGCCACTTTTGGGGCTGGGCATCAAGCCTTTGGGGCCCAGTGCCTTGCCTAGCTTAGAAACCACACGCATCATGGCGGGTTCAGCGATGGCCACGTCGAAATCCATCCAGCCGTCTTCGATTTTCTTGACCAGCTCTGCGCCGCCTGCTTCGATGGCACCGGCCGCTTTGGCGGCGTCCACTTTTTCAGGAGAACAAAAGGCAATCACTTTTTTGGAAGCCCCGCCCACGCCGTGAGGCAGGCTAATCGAGCCACGCAGCATTTGGTCGGCTTGCTTGGGGTCAATGCCCAAGTGCATGACCAAATCAACGGTTTGGTCGAATTTGGTGGCTCTAAAGCCTTTGAGCCGCTCAATGGCTTGGCCCAATGGGAGCTTGTCTTCATTGGCCACCCGCGCGTCAGCGGTGTAGCGCTTACCTGTGTGCTTGTTAGCAGACATTTAAAAATCCTTTCGATTTGACCCACAAAACCCAAGCGGTTTTGCAAGTTTATCTGCCACGGTCAAGGGCCCGTGGTCGGCCACAAAAAAAAGCCGCAGCACGTATGGCTGCGGCACTTAAAATTATTCTAAACCTTCAACGGTCACACCCATCGAGCGAGCTGTTCCTGCCACAATGCGGCAGTTCGCTTCTTCGGTGTGGCCTGAAAGCTCTTTGCCCTTTTCGGCAACAATGGCTTTCACTTGATCCAGTGTAAGCGAACCCACTTTTTCTTTGTGTGGCACGCCCGAGCCTTTTTCAATGCCCGCAGCATCCAAGATCATCACGGCCACGGGAGGGGCCTTGACTTCAAACTCAAAGGTGCGGTCTTTGTAAACCGTAATCACACAACCCACGACTTTGCCGTTTAATGCACGGGTGCGTTCGTTAAACTGCTGGATGAACTGGCCCGGATTCACGCCGTTTTGACCCAATGCAGGACCAATGGGCGGTGCGGGGGTGGCTTGGCCACCCTTGGCCTGAATTTTGAAGACCGAGGTGATTTCTTTCTTGGCCATGTCGTGCTCTGTTTTCGTATGGAGGGTTGGTTGCGGGGAAGGATCGGCAACAGGTCAGACAGGCCCGAGAACAAGCCCATCATTTGCCGAGCCGCATAGTGTAACGAACACAGCGAAACCGGCAAGTACCGCTTTACCAGGCCTCTTTTGTCAAGCCCGCATTCGCCTGGTACAAGCCCGCCCGTCCGTCCGCCAAACCCCCTTTCTAAGCCTTTGCCCGATCCTCAGCTTGATAAGAAAGGCCACTCGCGGTATCTTTCCCACCCGTCGGGTCGTAAAGTCCCGGTGCTACCCGGCCAGGTAGCTCAGTTGGTAGAGCACTGCATTGAAAATGCAGGTGTCCCCGGTTCAAGTCCGGGTCTGGCCATTGCACGCCTTGCAGGCGTTTGCTTAACAGACAGGCCCCTGACCATCCGCCTTGCGGGTCATCAGGGGCCTGTCTCGTTTTATGGCCCAGAGCAGAGTCTAAAAGCGACCGCATCCCCCGTCATGACGAGGGGGGGGCATACACCGCCTTTTTTCACATCTCTCTCCAGCAACATCTTCCAGCAACTTTTTGAAACGCGCCATGCCACACCCTTTTGACTTGGTGATGTTTGATCTCGACGGCACGCTCATTGATTCATTGCCCGCCATTGCGGCTGCTGCGAATGGGGCTTTGGTTGACTTGGGATTGCCCACGATTGAAACCCATCGTTTTCGCCAGCTCGCGGGGCAAGGGTTGCCGTATTTGATTCGCGAGATATTGGGATCTGAACATGCGCGGCGTTTTGATGAGGCTCAGGCGGCTCATTTAAAACATTACCGCGAGCACGCCCGCGACCTCGCGCATGTTTTTGCGGGGGTTGACGACTTGCTTCACGCCTTGGCCAAGGCCAAGCTCCCCTTCGCCGTGCTTTCAAACAAACCTCACGCCGACACGTGCGACGATGTGTCGCGCATGATGGAACGCCACGCGTTTGCGGCGGTGATGGGCCATCGCGATGGCCATGCGGTGAAACCCGATCCGGCTTCGGCGTTAGAGATATGCAGCACGCTTCATATTGAACCGGCGCGTGTGCTTTATGTGGGCGACACGGCGGCTGACATGCAAACGGCTGTTAACGCGGGGTTTTACGCGTTGGGGGTGACTTATGGGTTTCGGTCACGCCAAGAGCTTGAGGCCCATGGGGCTCGGCAAACGGTCGATCATGTGATGGACGTGTTCTCGGTGGCTCAGCCTGCATAGCCATTGGGATGGGCTTGGAACCATCGCCATGCGTCGGCCACCATGGTTTCAACATCGTGGCACTTCGCGGTCCAGCCCAATTCTTTTTGAATCTTAGAAGGGTCGGCATAAAGACTTGGCGGGTCGCCTGCGCGGCGCTCGGCAATTTCCACTACAAAGTTCACACCGGTGACTTTTTTCACCGCGTCGACAATTTCTTTCACGCTCATGCCGTTGCCAATGCCCAGGTTGTAAATACGTTGGTCGCCGGGTTTAAGTGCCGCAAGCACCACGGCGTGGGCGTCGGCAAGATCCACCACATGCACATAATCACGAATGCAGGTGCCGTCGGGCGTGGGATAGTCGTCGCCAAAAATATAGGCTTTGTCTCGCTTACCTGAAGCGGCTTGAAGCAGCACGGGAATGAGATGCGTTTCGGGGTCGTGGTCTTCGCCAATGCGTGTTTCAGGATCGCTGCCCGCCACGTTGAAATAACGCAATGCGGCAAACGTAAACTCAGGGTCAGCCACCGCACGGTCACGCAAAATATGCTCGACCATGAGTTTGGATTGGCCATACGGATTGATCGGAGCTTGCGGCGTGTCTTCGGTGATGGGCATGGTGGTGGGCTCGCCATAGGTGGCCGCCGTGGATGAATGCACAATGGTTTTAACGCCTGCGGCATCCATGGCCCGCAGCAAACTTAACACCCCTGCCGTGTTGTTTTGGTAATAGCTCAGCGGGTCTTTCACCGACTCGCCCACATACGTCAGTGCGGCAAAGTTCATCACGGCTTCAATGCTGTGGTCACGCAGTGCTTTTTCAACGGCGTCGCCGTCAAGCAAGTTGGCTTCGACCAAAGGCACGCCTTCGGGCACCGCTTCGCGATGGCCACGGTAAAGGTTGTCTAGCACCACCACGCCATGGCCGTCGGCCCGCAATCGTTGCACGGCATGAGAGCCAATGTAGCCTGCTCCGCCGGTGACCAAAACTTGCATGATGAATGCTCCAATGAACTAACTGAATTAACTGAACTAAAAAGAACTCGCGTGCCGCATGGTGCGAGGGGCGTATCTTACGCGTAAAACAGCATCTTTTAAACCCGTGTATGAGAAGCCACAGGCTTCTCTCGACCCAGTCGGTCGATGAGCAACGTGACCAGAAGCCCTGCGGCCACTAAAAGAACGGCCCCGCCGATTTGTGCTCCCACCGGTTTGAAAAAGGTGGTGGGCAAGTCTTCGGCTTCAAGTGTTTTGCCTGTGGCGTCGTACACCAACGCGGTTTCGCCAGTGTCGGCATCTATCCCTTGCACCACGGTTTGGCCTTTGAGTCGCATGCCAGCCTCGGCATTAACGGGTGCTTGAAAGGGCCAAAGCCCCACCACCGCGCCCACCAGCAATCCCAAAAGAACCCCCAGTGTGGCCCGGCGATATCGTTTAAGCAGCCACGCCAACACGTTGCTGACCACCACCACGCCAATCACCACGCCAAGGCCCACAGGCAAAATCACATGCAGGCCCACATCGGTGATGGCGGCCACGTCTTTGGCTTTCAAGGCATCTTTAAAGGCGCTCACGCCGCCCAAAATCGGAACGTACACCCCCATGACCAGCAGCAAGTAGCCGCCACTTACGCCGGGCAAAATCATGGCCGACGCGCCCGCCACACCGGCTAAAAACAACATCAAAAAACCATCGCGATGGACATCGCCAGCCCCGCCCGACGATTGCCAAAGGGCCAATGCCGCCATGCCCACAAACCCCGCCGCCGCGCCTGCCCACACCGCCGTGCCCGCCCTGCTTTCAGAGCCTGATTCAGAATTCGAGGCATCACCGTCGCCCTCACGAATCAATCGCCACACCACCGGTACGCCCCCCAAAGTCAACCCAATAAACACGCTGTACATCACCCAGCGGTGGTGCACCACCAATTCCTTTACCGGCCCAGCAAGCAGCACAATCGACGCCAATGCGGCGGCCACCACCATGCCCAGCACCACCAACGACGGGCGCCGAAATTTTAGGCGACTTATCTCGCCAATGGCTCCAATAAACCGTGGATACACCCCTGCGGCCAGCAACATGGTGCCGCCGCTAATGCCTGGCACCAAATTGGCCAAGCCCATCAAGGCCCCGCCCACTGCACCACGCACCGCAAGCTTGGGCAAGGGCGTGTCAAGTGGTGGGACTGCCGATGAGCCTGTTTCGACTGTGTTTTGTTCACTCATGACAGACCTATCGGTGATTAACACCTTCGAACGTGTACAAGAACAGCGATAGCCGTCCATCGTTTTCTGCGAGAAGGCATCGTGGAGAAGCTTTACGCCAAGACGCAAAGACCGTCGCGGAGCATGAGCGACGCAATAGATGCGATTGCTTTTGCCGCATCTCTCCTTTTCAGGCGCCAAGAAAGGCAGGAAATGAGCTTGATGGTTTCTTAGCCTTTTCGCTCAGTCCCCGCTTCTCCCAAACGCCTTTGTTTGAAGAAAAGGTTGTAAGGCGTCGCGATTGCCTTACGTGTCACTTCAAAAAGAGCCTCTCCACCTGGCACTGAATATCGCACGCATACCAAAGAGCAAAAGTGTTCTTGCTGTCTTCCTTGGCGTCTTGGCGTCTCTGCGTCTTGGCGTAAAATCTCTTGCCCGAGATGACTTGCCCATTGCGCGTCAACGCAAACACCCTCCTAAAACTTGAGAGCGATTGCGAACAGCGATCCGCACATCAACGGTGCCGAACCATTTCGCCCGCTCGCAATCGGCGTGTGTAATCTTTTGCCAAAGCCGCCACCTTGGGCGACAAAATGAGCAATCCCAAAATATTGGGATACGCCATCGACAAAATTAAAAGATCGGTGAAGTCCACCACATTGCCAATGCTCAGCATCGGGCCCAGCACCGCAAACGTAAGAAACACCACCCGAAACGGCCAAATGCCCGCCTTGCCCAGCAAGTATTCGCTGGCCCGCTCGCCGTAATAGCACCATGAAATCATGGTGGAATAGGCAAACACCAACACCGCAATGCACAGCATGATGGGCAGCGCAGCGTGCAAGGAGCCAAACGCCTCGGCGGTCATCGCAGCCCCACGCAGATCGCCCTTGGTTCCTTCCAACGCAACGTCACTAATTTGATTTTGCGTAATCAAAATGGTCATGGCGGTCATCGTGCACACCACCATCGTGTCGATAAACGGGCCCAACATGGCCACCACCCCTTCGCGCACCGGCTCGTCGGTTTTGGCCGCCGAGTGGGCAATCGCCGCCGAGCCCAAACCTGCTTCATTTGAAAAGGCCCCGCGTTTAACACCTTGCACCAAAATGCCAATCAAGCCGCCCACCCCTGCCGCTTGCACGGTAAATGCCTCGCGAAAAATGGATCCCAGCATGGCAGGCACCTGCGCGGCATGGGTGGCCAAAATAATTAAGCACACCGCGCAATAAAACAAACACATGGCCGGCACAATGCGGCAGGTCACCTCGCCAATGCGCCGAATGCCGCCCACAATCACCAAGCCCACCAGCAAGGCCATGCCCAATCCAAACCACAGGTCATAGCGGTGGCTGCCCTCAAACAACACAAACGAAAAAATCGCGGCGGTTTGATTGCTTTGAAACAAATTGCCCCCGCCCAGTGCCCCGCCAATGGCAAACAAGGCAAAAGCAATGGCCAGCACACGCCCCAGCGGGCCGCCCCATGTGGGGCCCAAGGTTTCACGTAACCCTTTCGACAAGTAAAGCATTGGCCCGCCCAACACATGGGCCCGCCCATCGCCTTCATCCTCCACGGTGCGATAGGCCTGGGCCAGTGTGCATGAGGCGAATTTTGAACTCATGCCGAAAAAAGCCACCACCCACATCCAAAACACGGCGCCGGGCCCTGCGGCCGAAATCGCCAATGCCACACCTGCAATGTTGCCCAACCCCACCGTGGCCGACAAGGCCGAGGTCAACGCTTGAAAATGGCTTACCTCGCCAGGGTCGCTGGGGTCGTCATACCGGCCACGCACCACCGCCAAGCCGTGGCCAAACATTCGCAAGTTAATTAAGCCAAAACGAAAGGTGAAAAAGATTCCGCCCAAGAGCAACACCGCCACAAGCAGCGGCACCCCACCCGCTATCCGGCCAAAGCTCATGTCGAAAAACAGCACGGGCTCCATGTAGCCATTTAACTTGCCAAACGCTTCGTTGAGTGAACTTTGAATTTGCTCAGCCATGGTCATGGGGGCTACCTCCACGGCATCCGCCGTGTCTTGAGCGCAAGCCGCGGCGGTCCATCCCGCCATCACCATGCCGCACGCCACCATTAAAACCAAACGGTTTGCGCGTGCGAAAAAAGAACCGATCAATGGCGTTATCAATGTCATGTGGTGGTGTCCTGGCTTTGGATTCACGGAGAGATGTTTAAGAAAAGTTGTTTAAGAAAAACATTAAAAAACAAATTAAAAAGAAAGCGTTTGAAATGCAACGCACGCAGGCTTGTCGCCACGCACCAACCCCGGATACCCCAGCGCTTCGGCAGCCCGCAACCGTGCTTCATGCAGCATGCGCGTGACTGCAGCATCGTCTCGGTGGGCGGTCACATGACCCATTAACCGTGTTCGACGCAAGGGGTGGTCGTAATCGGCAGATGCATCGGTTAGCCGAAGGTCGGCCTCTCGCAAAGACAAATCCAGCACACCCGCCGCAGGGTCGCCGCCCAATCGCACAAAACCGCCACCGGCGAAAACGCCCAACACTTCATTTGATTCGCCGTGGTCTTTTAACATCATTCGGCGGTTTTCATCACCCGCTTTGGCTTGTGTGTTTGCTTGGCTTAAAGGGTTTTGGTTTTTGGCCGCAGCAAACACCAAGTGGCGCACCGCCGTGTTGGTGGCGGTGGCATCCAGCGGTGTGGCCGAAGCCTTGGGCCGCCACATCACCTGCAACACGGTCACACGATCGGGCGTTGCCCCTGCGCCGCGCGGCACCACCACCACCGTGAGTGTTTCGGGGCCTTCGTGGCGGTAAAACGCCTCCACATCCGACCCCAGCAAGGTGGTTTGGCCCAATGCCGCCGCCGCCGTGGATACCCCCGTGGGAACCGCACCGGTTGCGTCGGGAAAACGATCTGACACACACCCGCTCGCGCCAAGCAAAACCGTTAGCCATGCAATGCCAAGCAATGGCAGCCTTTTTGTGATGCGATACAACCCTCTCACGATGTTGCTCCATCTGTTGCGGGCTCGGGGGTTTCAGGCGGGTCTTCGTCGTCGCGTTTGGGGGCGTGTTTAAGGTTGCTTTCCGCGTTGTCACGCGACATCGGTTGCGATTCGCCTTGGGCCGACACCGCAACACGTTCAAATTCCATGCTTGATGCTTCGCTCTTCACATCGGCGCTTTGAGCTTCATCTTTTTTAGGGTCTGGCCGGGCTATTCCCAGCTCTGCCAACGTGTCACGCTCCACCACAATGCGTAATTGATCACGTGGCACCCCTGGCAACGGCGTGCCTTGGCTAATGGCGTTCACCGAGTACAACGTCTTAATGGCCTCTTCAGGCGAGCAAAATGGAAAGCCGCTTCCAAACAGCACTTGATTCATCACCCCGGCCTGATACGCATGAACCAACGCGTTGTAAAGTTGCCACGAATGACGCACCAAGCCCGACACGTCGGCATAGACATTGGGGTGCTTAAACATCATCGCCACACCCTCTTCAATCCATGGTCGGCCAAACCCGCCAAGCACCAATTTAAGGGTTGGAAACGCGCGGGCCACTTCGTCAAACAAATAGGGCCGGGCAAACTCCATGCGAGCTTCACTGCACAGCGCTGCCGATGAATCAACCAGCACCGGCACCTTGTGTTCGACACATGCTTCAAAAAGAGCCATCGCTCGTGTGTCTGCCGGGTGAAATCCTGCCGCCGCAGGGCTCAACGTCACCCCCACAAGTCCCATGGCCAATGCCGCCTCTAATTTTTCCACCGCCCCACCCAACATGGGATCAATGCCCACAAAGCCCACATTTTTAGAAGGGCTTGTCGCCACGGCCGCCGCCACCGACTCGGCATCAATGGCCGCCCCCAGAAGCCCGCTTTCAAACCCCAGCACCGCGGCATAGGCCACCGGCCCCATGGCTTGGGCATGAACATCTGCTGTGGCTGTTTCGCTCGCCCAAGGCGCACTGCGGTGGCGGCGAGACGCCTGAGCCACCGAAGCACCGAAATCATCAATCGAAGCCCAAACGCGGGTATGAAGGTCAACAATCATGGCTTTGGCAAAGGTTGGGCAGGTAAGGGGCAAAACAGTCTCAGAACAGGCTTCACATGGTATCGCCGTCGTCCAAAGCTGGCACGCAAGGCCCCTCACGCCGCGCAACACAAAAAACCGGGCCGCAAAAGCGGCCCGGCAACGGTTGTTTTATTTGTTATGAAAAGGGCGAAAGGATCTCGCTCCCGCGTGACTACTCGATGTCACCCCAGTGGATGGGATTGGTTCCACTGATGAAAACCTCTGTAATGAAATCACGACAGGACACCGAACCGTCATACATCAACCAGTTCGAGCGTTTGTTCGCGTGGGAACCGCCGCCGTCGATCGTGGACCAGTTATACCAACGGAGGGTGCCATACATTGCTCCAGCAGCGTTTCCAACGATATCCAATGGCACGCCTCGCTCTGGAGGCGGCCCAACACCGGTGTAGTTGCAATATTCAGACATCAAAGGTTGATCAGAAGGACGTTTTGCGTTGTACGACCGATACATCATGAAAGCCCCTTTGTTTTGGGCTGCAATGCCAGGAATGGGCGTTCCATCTGCGCCACAAGGGGTATAGGCCATGGAGTAACTTTGTTCCACAAAAACACCCCAGGCTGGGTTTGTAAGCGACGAAACGTAAGGGTCAGCACCTGTTGTCACAACCAATTTCACATAGGTTGGACACGCCAAGTCGGCCACACTGTCTGCCGCAAAATAACCCCCGTCGTACATCAATTTGGGATAAGACAAGGCCTTGGTCGCGGCAGGATCCGCCCATGCCGAAATACCATTCGCTGCTCGGTAGGCATATTCCCCTGCGGTGGGAAGCGCCCCTTTATAATCAGCCTGATAGGCAGACGCTCCGATCATGTATTGCCGCATGGTCGAAGAACACTTCATTTGCCGTGCTGCCTCGCGGGCACTACTCAAGGTCGGCAGCAAAATGCCCACCAAAAGTGCGATGATGCTAATCACCACAAGAAGTTCGATGAGGGAAAAGGCACGTGAGGGTTTGGGTTTGAACATGACTTGCGTCTCCAAATGAAACGAAAAAGAGGTTGTCGGCATATAGAACCAACAGCGAAAAAACAACGATCCACCCGCTTCATCGACCATTCCCAAACGCGACTGAACCACCCTGTTAAATAAAATAATGCGGTTAATAAAGACGCTATGCCGCAGACCGGTAAACTAATGATCCATGCCAAACCCCGTTGCCCTTCTTGCCATCAGCCTGCTTGTCGCCACTGCGACTTATTTGTTGGTGCGCTATGGGGTTGAGCCGGGGCGACGTTTGTGGCTTGCACAAGAAGCCCGCTACGACCGGGTTTTGCGACGCCAATTGTTGCTGGAGATTGAATCGCGTCATGCCGCGATGGGGGCTGGGGCGCTGGTGGTCGCCGCTTTTTTACTTACGGGGTTGGCCACGTCCAGCCCGCTTTTGGCGTTGGGCGCTGCGGCGATTGCTTACTTTGTGCCGCACCTTCTCATTCGTCATCTTGAACAAAAACGGCGTCAAGCCTTGGACACCCAATTGGTTGACGGCCTCACCACATTGGCGTCAGGTGTTCGGGCGGGGCTTAACCTTGTGCAAGCCATGGCCTTGGTGGTTGAACACCACACCGGAGCCATCGCCCAAGAATTTGATCAAATGCTGCGTGAATACCATTTGGGGCGTGACCTCAATCAGGCCATGCGATCGGCCAGTGACCGCATTGGTTCACCGTTGTATCGGCTGACGTTTACCGCCATTGAAACCCACCGCCGTCGCGGTGGCGATGCCGCCGAAAGCATGGATCGCCTTGCCGAATCGGTTCGTGAAATTCATCGGCTTGAAGGCAAGCTTGATGCGGTGACCAGTCAAAGTCGAAGCCAGGCCACCATGATGGCGGTCATGCCTTTTGTTTTTCTTGCCATCCTCTACACCATCGACCGCGAAGGCGTCACGCTGCTGTTTACCACCACGCCGGGCCGCGTCATTTTGCTTATTGCGGCGGCCCTTATTGCCGCTGCCTTTTTATGGATCCGCAAGATCATGGCAGTGGAAATTTAAACGGGTTGTTCCTTCGCGTTCCTTAAACGACGTCTATGCTCTCTCTGCTTATCATTTCGATCCTTGTTTTTGCAAGTGTTTACCTGCTCGTCTATGGCGTTTTTCGCTATCCCGCAGCAGCCGAAACGCCTGTGAACCGGCGTATGGCCCGCGCCTTGGGCACCGACCGTGCCACGGTGTTTGAACAACCCGGATTGTCAGGCCCGCTCAACCTGCTGGCCGATCTGGCGAACCGCATTGGTATTCCATTCCTGCGATCCCGGGTGCGGCAAGACCTTGACGCCTCGGGCAACGATGCGGGCTACACCGTGTCACAGTACTTGGCACTGTGCCTTCTTTCGGCACTGGTGACCGCTGCGGTGTTTGCCCTCCTTCAAGCCTTTGCAGGCGGCGGCTTTTTGCTGGTCGCCCTACCGCTGGGGCTTGCCGTGGGTTTTTATGTGCCCCTTGCCTTGCTGGCAGGCGCCCGCCAGCGACGGGTTCAAAAAATGGCCCGTCAACTTCCTTACACGTTGGACCTCATCGCCCTCATGATGGCTTCGGGTTCCAGTTTTAATGATGCCGTGCAAACACTCATTCGCGATCAACCCAACGATGAACTCAATCAAGAGTTGCGACTGGCCATGCTCGAAGTCGAATACGGCAGCGCTCGCCCTGCCGCATTGCGAGCGATGGCCGATCGCATTCCGCTACCTGCACTGCGCAGTGTCGTGGCTTCGGTCAATCAAAGTGAAAGCTTGGGCACCCCCATGGCTTCCATCCTCAAGTTGCAATCCGACATGCTCCGCAGTCGCCGTGCCGTCGAGGCCGAGCGTAAAAGTGCGTCGGCAAGCCTTCGTATTTTGGTGCCCTCCATGCTTATTATGATGGCCGTTGTGCTTATTCTGTTCTCCCCTTTGATCATTCGTTTTTCACGTGGAGAACTTTTTTGAGTGTGCTTGAAGTGCAAATCAATGCTGGGCCCAACACAGGTGAACGCGTGCGGCTTAATCAGTCGCCCGCAGGTTTTGGCCGCGATGCGCGGCATCCCCTGTTTATCGATTTGCCCACGGTGAGTCGGGTTCACGGCGAATTGCGCCGTGAACCCGCAGGCTGGGTGGTGGCCAATCTTTCTCCCAATGGCACGCAGGTCAATGGCCGATCTCTGGGGCGCAAACCCCGCTTGTTACGTGATGGCGATTACATTGGCGTGGGCGGCGAAACGCTCATGACCATTCATCTGTCTCAAACCACCGACACACCCGACGCTTCGCCCCTTGGTGACAGCTCTGCACCCAACCCCCCCGTGGCCCCCAAAACCAATCGAACGGGCCTTTGGCTTGGACTCCTGGGTTTTTGGGCGGTGGTTTTCACGCTGGCTTTTGTTTTTGTGGGTACTGGCAAAGGCACTCAAGCCACCCAAGGCATTCCCGATCTTCCGGCGTTAACCGATGTTGATCTTGCCGCCTCCATTCGTGCCACCTTGCCACGCCGCGAGCCCAGCCCGCGCAGCGCACTGGAGCAACTTGACCAAGCCGAGCGTTTTCATCGCCTTCAGTCAGCCGATCCGTCCAATGCCTTTCGGGCCCACTTTGCCTACAAATCGGCCTTGGCCTTTTCGTTTGGATCCTCCTTTACCGACGCCCGTGACGATTGGGGTAACCGTCCTGCAGCCGAATTGGCTTTGGCGCAAAAAAAACACATTGAACTCGAAGAAAAACTCATCACCGAGATGACACGGCTCTACAAAGACGCCTACGGCAAGCTTCAAAGTGGCCGCTATGCCGCGGCCCAACGCGCGTTTAAAACCATTATGGACCGCTATGCCGATCCACAAAACGCCCTCTTTCAAAACGCCGAACGCCAACGCGATATTGCCCGTCGGCGTGCAAAAAGCCGGGGAAAATAGGAGGGTGGGTGTTCACTGTTTTTCGACCCTCCTCTTTTTAAACCCACGCTTGCGCTAAAAACATCAAGGCAGAACACGAAGTCGCGAAGGCACAAAGGAACGTAAAGGAAATTTAACCGCCAAGGGGGCAAGTGAGGGAGCCAAGGAAGGCAAAAAAGAAAATTAAAAACGTTGTTTTTCAGCCTTGGTATGCGTGAGAAAATCAAGTCAAGGCGATTGAGAATCGCCCCTCAGAAAGCGTCTCTTTAACCCGACAGTCCCAACAGCCCCGGCAGCCCTTGCAGTCTCTGCCTTCCTTGGCGTTCTTGGCGACTTGGCTGTTCATGCTTCGCTTTCCTTTGAGCTTTTGAGCCTTCGAGCCTTCGTGTTCGCCTTGGGATTTTAAAACTGTGAATGGTTACGTAGCAGGTAAGGTGTAGGATATGGGGTGTAAGGTTTAGCCTCTGCTCCTGAGCTTTATCTTCCCACGTTCCACACACTCTCCTCCCCCCTCTAAAAAAATGACTTCCTCTCAACTCCCCACTTCCACGGGTTACTACGGCGATTTTGGCGGCAGCTACATTCCCGAAACGCTTCACGCCGCCGTGCAAGAACTTGCCGACGCCTACCAAGAAGCCCGCAACGACCCGGCCTTCGCCGCCCAGATGGCCGAGCTCAACGGTGATTACTTTGGTCGGGCCACTCCCTTGCAATTTGCCCCGCGACTGACCCAACACGCCGGGGGGGGGCAAATTTGGATCAAGCGTGAAGACCTCGCCCACACCGGTGCTCATAAAATCAACAACGCCATAGGCCAATGCCTGCTCACCCTACGCATGGGCAAAAAACGCATCATTGCCGAAACAGGTGCAGGGCAACACGGCGTGGCCACCGCCACCGCCGCGGCCAAGTTTAACTTGGAGTGCGAAGTGTTCATGGGCACCGAAGACATGCGTCGTCAACGCCCCAACGTGCTGCGTATGCAACTTATGGGCGCCACCGTCACCGGTGTTGAGTCGGGCAGCAAAACACTGAAAGACGCCACCAATGCCGCCATGCGTGATTGGATGGCCACCAGTGAAACCACGCATTACACCATTGGCAGTGTCGTGGGGCCCCATCCTTTTCCCATGATCGTGCGCGATTTCCAGTCGGTCATTGGTCGCGAAACCATTGAGCAATGCCATGCCCAAATCGGTCGCCTGCCCGACTGCGTGACCGCTTGCGTGGGCGGCGGCAGCAATGCGGCAGGTATGTTCTACCCCTTTACCCAGAAGCCAGAAGCCGACAGCGTCAAACTCATTGGTGTCGAACCCGGCGGTTTGGGCACCGCCTTGGGCCAACATGCAGCGAGCCTTAGTCGCGGACGCCCCGGCGTGCTGCATGGTTCGCTGAGCTATGTGCTTCAAAATGACGATGGCCAAACCAGTCCCGTTCACTCCGTGAGCGCGGGCTTGGATTACCCCGGCGTGGGCCCCGAACACAGCCATTGGAAAGATTCTGGCCGCGTGACTTATGCCAGTGTAACCGACGCCCAAGCCCTCGAAGCCTTTCAACTTATTTCGCGGCTCGAAGGCATTTTGCCCGCCCTTGAAAGCAGCCACGCCCTGGCCCACACGCTTTTGGTGGCAGCCAACATGCCTGCCGACCAAGTGGTGGTGGTGAATCTCAGCGGCCGAGGCGACAAAGACCTCGACGAAGTGGTGCGCGTGTTGGGTCTGTAAGAGTCTTCTCCTTTAAGAGAGGCCGGCAGAAGGGGCGGGGTTTCGCTTTTAAGCAATCGAAGCCCACATCAGCGTGCCACGCCCACACGCATGTTTAGCAATCCCGCCCCTTGGGTTTCACGTAGGCCCACACTAATGTCATGGCTCTGCAATGCGAGCTCTGCATTGTGAAACGTGAAACGTCGTTGCACGGCTTGGCCCGGTGCCAATCGAGAAATCAGTCGCTCTTGTCGCGCATGCCCGGGCAAACTGGCAAACACGCCCAGCGATATGGGGGCATCGCCTTGGTTCACCACCACGCACGTCACTTGTGCTTGAAGCATCCCTTGGGCATCACGTCGCAAACTAAGCTGCGGTTCAAAACCCACGCCGGGCAAACCCAGTTCAATCGGCGTGCTTAGGGTTACATCATGGCGACCATCTTCGGCGGTAAAGCGCAAACGGGCCGAGAGCATTTTGGGCCCTGCCAAAGCACTCACGGGAAAGCTCAACGACACCGGAAAGTGTTGGCTTTTTCCGGCAGGCAACGAAAAGTCAAAGTCGCGTGGCACCGCTTCCCATCCCGGCGGGCCCGTGACAGAAAGAGATCCACTTAAGGTCACCGGCCAAGGGTTGTGCAAGGTCATCACGCGATCGTGCGGCGTTTGATACGACGGAATCAATGGTTCGTTCACGCGAAAACCTGAACGAAAGGCCAGCATTTGTGCGTTCACGCCGGTGATGAAAACAGGCGCATCGCTCAACATTATCCGCACACGACGAACGCCTTCATCGTTGTCGTCTTTTACGTCAGACAAAGGCAGAGGATTGCCCCACACATCAAATGCTCCCACGCTGTCGGTTAAAACGATGTCCAAATGCGATTCACTGCCGGGGGCCGATCGATTCCACGCCACCAAAAGCCCCGTTGCGTCTTGATCCTCTTGCTCTTGAACGGGTCCAAAAACCATTGCTTCCAATCCATGGTGCAGTGGCAATCGCCCCATTGCACGCAGCCCGGCCAAACGTCGGGCTGTTTGAGCCATCACCCCTGCCACGGGGTCAAGAAAAACCCGTGTTCCCACTCCATGAGAGTCAACACGCCAAGGGCTTTCAAGGGCCACCGCCGTGGCCCCACGTTCCCAGGCATGAATCACCCGCAAGGCGACATCGGCCGCACGCTCAGGTTGGCCCAACGTTGCCGCATCAGGAAGTTTCAGCAACCACCGCCGCTGGGCTCCGGGCTCGTCACGCCTTGATCCTTTTGCCGTGGGCGTCTCGTTTTTCAAACGGTTTTCAGAAATTGCCTGCGGGGTTAATCCCACAGACCAAACGGCTTGTGTTGCCAGCCGCATCGCGGTCTTTCCCGGACCGGTCAAAACATCTGCCGGGGGTTCTGCTTTTTTAGCATCACCAAGCAATGCCATTGGATCTGTGAGTGAACCGGGCAACACCAATTGTGGCTCGGGGGTCCAGTGGCGCAAGATTTCGTACACATCCATCGCCGCTTGTTGCGCCGCGGGCCTGTTGGTTAGCTTGGCCATGGCCCCACCCAAGTGCCATGCTCGAATGTCGGTGCCTTTTTGTGCCACCACCGGTTGAAGGTATTCGAACCATTTGTCCGAAGGCCCATACAACATTGCTTGAAGTGTGGCCTCTGGTTTCTCGTCGGGCTCCAATTCGGCGGGCAAGGGATACAACGACAGTTCTGTCCACAGTCCACGTGCCGCCGCTTCGTCAAAATAACGTGCCACGGTGTCCACACGATCAATCAATGCCCCGCGAACGGTGTCGCGTGCAAAAGCCGATATCACGGCTGTTTGCAAGCCCAAGGTGTCGAGCAGTTCGGGCAACTGATTCAGGGTGTGGGAGCCTGCGCTTTCTGCAATCAACGCAAAACGCCCTAAATCATGGGTTCCATAAACGCCCCCCGCAAGTGGCTCGAGGGGTGGAAGCCACACCACCGTGTGTTCATCGCTTGCCACCACGTCACCGGGGCGTGCAAGATCTTCCACATGCAATTGAACGCGATAAAAACCAAATTGCGGCAAAGGCGGAGCCCATTTCCATGTTGTGGTGGCGCCCCAATCCAGTGGACGTTGTTGTTCATCAATCACCCGAGACCGCGCGTCATACAACGTCAACCGGGCAATCAATCGTTCGCCCCGCAAATCACGCACGGCCATGTTCCATCCGGGAGATTTTGCGGCCCGCACCACCCCCACCGCATTGTCACTGGTCACCTGAACCAGCGGCAACTGTTCAATGCTCAGGTTGTCAAACCATGCGTCGCCTTTGATGTCTGACAACACCACCTGTCGATCGCCCAACGGATGAAGCGGGTCGGCCACCGGTTGCACCAACTCCACCTCCAACCCCAAATAAGCCGCCCGCTCAAAATTTCCATTTAATATCAGCTCAACCGTCTGCCATGCACCACCGGTTTGAAGCCGCTGGGTTTGCTGAACACTCTCGCCCAACCGTCGCCCATGGGGATCCACAAAATAAACCGCCACACGGGCCCCCGCATGGGTTAGGTCCGCTGTTCGCACTGCTGCCGAAATACGGTAACGGGTGCCCGGCACCACGGGCAATCGCCCCACCTGCACAAATGCCCCGCTGTTGCCGCCTTGCAACCCCAAGTGCAATGCATAGCCTTCGGAATCTGCTCCAGCCCCACGTTTGGAATAACCCACAGCGCAATACGATGGAAACCCCGGCCTTTGGGTGAGGTTGGTGTGCAAAGGCAATCGTTCAAAGTTTGGGTCGCGCGATTGCGGTGGGCGGCCTGTGGCATACCAACCTGGCGGCAACGCAAGCCCGCGTCCCAGCTTCACCCCCATGTCATTGATTTCTTCAAAATCAAACAGCGCCAAGCGTCGAGCCGCTTGAAGGTTTTTTGTGTTTGCGGCCACCGGCGTTTCTTGCGCTGCGGGCAAGGTGGCCTTGCCATCACGAATGTCCAGCGTTTTCGCCCCTGGAATCCAAGGGGTAAAATCTGTGTCCAAGGGGCGAGCACCGATTTCTGTCGTGGGCACAACGTGTTCTTCTTTAGACGCAACCACCTCTTCGGGTTGCTGGGCAGCAACCTGTGCAAAAGCCCCGGTTGTGGTTATCATTGGCGCCAACACCACCAGCGTGGCTTGCGCCAACCCTGTTAGCGCAAGCCAAGGGCGAAGCACTTGTTTCAACGTTTGTGTGCACAATCGCATGTGGTGTTTATCGGGCAGAACGCCGCTCACGCGGGAGCCGTCCTTCATTTAGTGAAATCACTTCTCTTGGCCGAAGCTTCGACCGAAGCTCTTCAAACCGAAACCACGTGCCGCGAATTTTCTTGGTGTTCACCACACGTTTCAACGTCACGGTCATACGCGAGGTATCCCCCACGGGGTAAAGGTCGGCCTTGCCTGCCAACACCACGGCCGGGGTTTCACCGTCAGCCTCTGAAACAACCAGTTCTTCCGTGAGTCGGCAAATCAAAAAGCTCACCCCTTGGGCATCAATTAAATCAATGCGTGTGGGACGGCCTGTTTCAGGGTGCAGCTGCATACGCACATTCAAGCCCGGCGGCTCAATCACTGCGTAGCCATTCACCAGCTCCACCTCGGGAGCCGCAGGGCGTTTGTTTGCGTCAATGGGCATGAGTCCCAGCAAATAAGGAATGGCCTCGGGCTGTACCGGCAAGGGCATTTGTCGAAGAATCGGTTTGCTGTAATCGCCGTGATACGCCACGCCGCTCTCAAGTTGATCAAACAACCAAAACGCCCGTTCATCACTGCCTGCCCACAACTTTACATCGCCCAAAAATTCCACCGTAAACGCGGTGTCCAAGGGGCGACGAAAAATCAACCGACCATCACCATGCTCGCTGCGGTCGCGCCCCTTGTCATCACGCCAGCGCATTTCCACCGCCGTTTTGACATAAAGTTTGTCTATTGCATTGGCATTGCGGTTGTAGGCCTTCACCAGCGCCGCATAATCCGGCACTTTTTGAGTGGCGATGGCAGGTGGATTCAAATCCACACGCACAATGGGCGTTGTTGGGTGGCATGCGGCTAAAAACAAGCCAAGCAATCCAAATGTCATCGCCATGGGTCGCAAACACATCAAAGCTCAGCCTCCAACACTTCACCCAATTGCTCAGTCACTTCTTGTATTTGCGATTCATCCAACTGCGGATCCAGCACACGCAATGCCTCGTCTTCGTTCCACTTTCCAAAATGGCCTTTGCTCACATCCAGTTTGGGCGTAAACAACCACCATTGCTGAACGGGGCCGTCGCCCTCAGGATCATCTTGGGTCTCGGTGCCGTCATAGCGAACCAATTTCTTTCGCATCAAAATCAATGCCACCACAAAACGAAACCCTTGCCGTTTGGGTTCTTCGGTGTCTTCCAACCGGCGAAGCAAATTCAAAAGCACGGCGTCGTCCACAAACATTTTCTTTTTGGCATTGGGTTCGGGCACCGCTGTTTTCCAAAAACTAAACAAATGCGTGGGGCGAAACCCCTCGCCCCACGCCGCAACACTCACGTCCACCCGTCGCATGCCCACGGTGTCTTTGGCATCTCGCTCTTGGGCGGGAATGTCCACCAAGGCCGAATAGCAGTCTTCGCCGGGTTCAAGCGTAACCCCCGTGGACACGCAAACCCCCGAGGCTTTTTGGACGTCGTAGTTAGAAGGGTTGTAAGTGGCCATATTTGAGAATTAAAAATTGAAATCAAAACAAAAAAAACAACAAAAACAAGCGGCAAAGCAGCACCGCCCCGCCGCCATGCTCAAACGCCGCCCACAGACGCTTCTGCCGCGCTCACCGTTTGATCAATCAACGTGGCAATGGTCATGGGCCCCACGCCGCCGGGCACCGGGGTGATGAGACTGGCATTCATTTTGGCGGCTTCAAAATCCACATCGCCCACATTGCCAGGGTTGTAGCCTGCGTCCATCACCACCGCGCCGGGTTTCACCCAATCGCCTTGAACAAAGTTGGGCCGCCCCACCGCCGCCACAACAATGTCAGCCTGCCGCACCAAGTCGGCTAGGTTTTGCGTGCGACTGTGGCAAATCGTCACCGTGGCATTGCGTTCGAGCAAAAGCCCTGCCATGGGTTTTCCTAAAATAGCGCTGCGGCCAATCACCACCGCATGCTTGCCTTCAATGGCAATGTCATACGCATCCATCAAACGAATGATGCCGCCAGGTGTGCATGAGGCATACCCTCCCGCGCCAAACCACATGTGTGCAAAGCTTCCAAAGGTCACGCCATCCACATCTTTGGATACGGGAATGGCTTCAAATGCCAAACGTTCGTCAATGTGTTTGGGCGACGGATGCTGCAACAAAATACCATGCACCGAAGGATCGGCCCCAAGCGCCGCCACCGCCGCCACCAGTTGTTCGGTGGTGGTTTCTTCGGGCATCTCCACCTTGCGTGATGTCATCCCAATCGCCTCGCAGCGTTTGCGTTTCATCTGCGTGTACACGATCGACGACGGATCGCTTCCCACCAAAATAGTGACCAAGCAGGGTGTCACATGCTTGTCTCGTTTAAGAGTGGCCACCCGCGCCTCGGCCTTGGCCAAAGTTTCGGCTGCAATGCGTTTGCCATCAATGAGCTTGTCGTCAATGCGTTGGTCAGTCATGCCCACAGTTTAAGGCCCTGGCGTCCAAGGGGCCATTGCAACCGCCCCACGCTGTTTCGCCACCTCACGCATGACCTTGTCATCCACCGTGTGAACCTCGATGGGGCGACCCACCGCCGCAAAAAGAGTGAGGGTGAGTTGCCCGCCCAAGTGTTCGCGAAACGCTTCGAGGCCCTCAAGCAGCCGCGAATCCGCCAGCAAGGGGTGGTGCAGGTTAAACCCCAGCCGCGAAAGCAAATGGACGATGCGGTCTCGCTCGGTTGTGGGTAACAAACCCATGGCGTGGGCGTAGTCGGCGTCGAGTGTTAAGCCCAAGGCCACGGCTTCGCCATGACGAATCGAAAAGTCGCTCATTCGCTCAAGCTGATGAGCCGCCCAATGCCCTGCATCCAGCGGGCGAGAGGTGGTGTATTCAAATGGATCGCCGCCTTGGTCTGAAGGCCGCACAATATGAGCCAAATGCAGAGCCGCAGAGCGTTCCCACACCCGATCCCCCGCGCTCGGATCGCGTTGGGCCAAGCGTGATGCATCCGCTTCAAGTTGCTCAAAAAAAACGGCGTCTTTAAGCATCGCCACTTTCACCGCTTCACTCAATCCGCAGCGCCAATCGCGATCGTTCAACCCGTCAAGCAAGGTCAAATCATTGACCACGGCATGGGGCACCGCAAAGGTGCCAATGAAATTCTTTTGACCAAACATGTTGACGCCGTTTTTAACCCCCACCCCCGAGTCGCCTTGGCTTAATGTGGTTGTCGGCATACGCACCAATCGCAGACCACGGTGGGTGATGGCCGTGGCAAAGCCCACCGCATCAAGCAAGGCTCCGCCGCCCATGGCCAACACATAGCCATGGCGATCAATGCGGTGTCGGTTAAGCTCGCCCAAAAGGTTTTCAAGCAGGCTCAAGTCGTTTTTGACTGTTTCGCCGCCGGGCATGGCATAAAAACCCACCACGTTAGGAAAAACGCCCTTGTGATTCGCCGCATAAGCCGCAATGTCGTCTTGCAGTGTCGGCCTTGCATCAAGCAAGCCTCGGTCCACCACCACCCAAACACGCGCAGGGTCATGCCCGTCGTGTTCTGCAAAAACATCACGCAACGTGTGGTTTTTCAATGCAAAAGCGTCGCGTGTAAATTGCACGCAGTGCGGAAGGTCAAGTTGAATGCGCGGGTTAATGATTGGGCGAGAGAATTAAGGGCGAGGTGCTGGAAGTGGGGTAACGCGAAGGAAATTTAACCGCCAAGGGGACAAGTGAGGGAGCCAAGGAAGGCAAAAAAGAAAATTAAAAACGTTATTTTTCAGCCTTGGTATGCGTGAGGAAATTAAGTCAAGGCGATTGAGAATCGCCCCTCAGAAAGCGTCTCTTTAA
>JAZGFZ010000235.1:0-11309 GCA_036480015.1 Algisphaera sp.
GAAGCCGTCAAGTTTATTCCCTGCCTTTCTTGGCGTCTCCGCGTCTTGGCGTCTTGGCGTCTTGGCGTCTTGGCGTAAAGCTTCTTCGCGATACATCCTCGAACAAAAACCGTGAATTGTTACGCGCCTTCGCGACTTTGTGCTTGCCTTGGGATTTTAAAGCTGTGAACGGTTACCTCGCTTACCCCTCCAACGGATTGACGTAGCCCGAACGCAAGACGCCGCCTTCGGCCACGCTCGATTTAAAGTCACAAGGGTGCGCGTCGTCGCCCAACCCAAAGTCCGTGGCATAAAGCTTCGCACAGCGGGCATGCACATCATCAGGCAGTCGCTTGCCATCGCAGGCCTTGGCGTAGGTGTCCACGTTGGCCTTGCTTAAAATATTGGGCTCAATGCTCACCATCGCAGGCTGATCGGCCAACCAACGGATGGCGAATTCCTGCACGCCCATGCCCAAATCACCCGCCATTTCTTTCACAATGACGTTTTTTTGCAGACCATAAACCAACCAATTTCGATCGCGAAACTTGCGGTGGTCTTTCTCAGGAAACGTGTGGTGAATGTCTTTGAATTCTTCGTCAAGAATGCCCGAATTGGTGGGCACACGAGCAACCACACCGCCTTGGCCACGCGACACGGCTATTTCGCCAAATTCACGTCCCAGATCTTGCTCGTAAAGATTGGCCACGGTCTGAACCATCGCTGCGTCATGTTTAAAAAAGGCATCGCGCCCTTCTTCACGCCAACCAATGGCAGGGCCCAAAGCCACGCCCCATTCGCGAATCTTGCCTTCTGTCTTTACCGCTTCGAGTGTTTCAAACAGCTCGGGCACATAGTGCTTTTGCTTGATGTTGTGGGCTTGATAAAGGTCGATGCACTCCACACCCATAATCTTCAGCGAATGCTCCAATTCTTTGCGAATTTGCGCCGCACTAAAATCTTGCTTGCGTTCACGGTGGCTCCCCTCTTCGCCGGGATCGAAAAACAGGTTGTAGCCAAACTTGGTGGACAAACAAATATTGTCGCGTCCCGCATAGGCCAAGGTGTCTTTCATTAACCGCTCGGCCCGCCAGTTGCCATAGGCTGGCGCGGTGTCAAAAAAAGTCACCCCGCAATCAAAGGCGTGATTTTGAATGGCAATGGCCTCTTCATCACTAAAATCGCCCCACCAATTCACGCCAAACGTGAAGTTGCCCATACCCAGCAAGGAAAGGTGCAGGTCGGTTCCGGGGAGATTTCTTATTTGCATCGCAACCTAAAGATTAGGAATGAGGGATTAAACGCTAGGGATTAAACAGGGAGTTTACGCCAAGCACTTGCGATCATCACGTGAATCGCACAAACACGACGGTATGTTTACCAAAAACACTAAAATAAATCCTACCCCCCATCGCCACGTCATCCGACCACCGTTTCTCTCATCGAGACCCGCCGCGAATCACATCGACAAAACATCTTCGTTTCACTCCGCAACACCTCAATAGACAGAGCGAAATCAAGTCACAACCCAACGTCCCTTAATGTGGGCCTGCCGCCGCAGCGGGAACCTCTATTCCCAATGCCGCTGCGACTCGCTTGCCGTATTCCGCGTCTGCTCGAAAGAAATGGCACAGTTGAAGCATTTGCACCTCTTTGCGGGCGTTGCCCAGCCCACCCACGATCGCTGAAACGCAACGTTTTTTCGCGTCCTCATCAAACAAATTCCAGAGCATCCCCGCCTGCGTAAAATCATCGTGGCCTTCACGGGAGTCGTAACGGTCAGCCACCACGTCGCCCAATGGCATCGGGCACTCGTTGTATGCCGTGTCATCGGCCACCTCTTCGCGCGTGTTGGGATAGTAGTTTGGCCGACTCCCGTAATCCTGCGCCGTGGCCATTTGCCCATCTCGCTGATAATTGGCGAAGGGGCACTTGGGCTTATTGACCGGGAGCTGCTGATAATTGTTGCCGATGCGATAGCGGTGAGCGTCGGCGTAGCTCATCAACCGAGCTTGCAGCATTTTGTCGGGCGACGGTTCAATACCGGGGACCATTGATGATGGACTAAATGCCGCCTGCTCGACCTCCGCAAAATAGTTCTCAGGATTGCGATTCAATTCCATCTGCCCCACTTCGATCAGCGGAAATTCAGCGTGCGGCCAAACCTTTGTAAGGTCAAACGGATTCCAGCGGAAACCCTCTGCCTGCGTTTGCGTCATCACCTGAACTTTCAATGTCCACGAAGGGAATGCCCCCTTGTCAATCGCTTCAAATAGATCACGTTGGTGCGATTCACGATCACGCCCAATCAAATCAGCCGATTCCGCATCGTGAAGATTTTTGATGCCTTGATTGGTCTTGAAATGAAACTTAACCCAGACCCGCTCGTTGTTGGTATTAACCATTGAGTAGGTGTGGCTTCCGTAGCCGTTCATGTTTCGCAGTGTGGCTGGTCGACCGCGATCCCCCATCAGATACGTGACTTGGTGAAGTGATTCGGGGCACTGACTCCAAAAATCCCACTGCATGTCGTCATCACGCAAGTTCGTCTTGGGATCACGTTTTTGTGTATGAATGAAATTTGCAAACTTAAATGCATCGCGAATGAAAAACACCGGCGTGTTGTTTCCCACCAAATCCCAATTGCCCTCCTCGGTGTAAAACTTCAACGAAAACCCGCGAACATCACGCTCAGCGTCCGCGGCACCTCGCTCGCCCGCCACAGTTGAAAACCGCACGATCATGTCGGTTTTTTTGCCGATTTTGGCAAAGAGCGCGGCCTTGGTGTATTTCGTAATGTCGTGCGTGACGGTGAACGTGCCGTAAGCCCCCGACCCCTTGGCATGAACGACACGTTCGGGGATACGCTCGCGGTTGAAATGCTGCATCGCTTCAAGCAAATGAACATCTTGCATCAACAAGGGGCCACGTGGTCCGGCGGTCAGCGAATTCTGGAAATCACCCACCGGGCGACCTTCCGCCGTCGTGAGTTTGCCAGTTGTTTTCATCTGCTTGTTTGTGTCAGGCATGGGATTCTCATTTAAGAAAGGGGATTGAGTCTTCTTGCTCGACTCAAAATACCACACCACACCCCAATATTACGACACACCATTGATATTATTTCCCTATGGCGACGATAGGAAGCGTCTATCAAAAAATGCCAAGCACCTCGCTTTAAAGCAAGAGGCTTGGTCCTAGGTCTAAACCCCTAGAACCCTATCGCCTATTTGATTCGCCCGGCGGCTTCTCCGGCCAAGGCTTGCAACCGACTTGCCCATGGTTCGCCGCCCAAGCTGGGGTGGCGGGCTTCAAGCAAACGCACACGACGAGGAATGTCGCGAACCCCTTCATCCAGCGCAAGACTCACCTCTAACCGGGTGGCCCACGCCGCCCAATACGACGACGGATATGGCTCGGACAACCCTTTAAGCACACGGTTCAAAATAGGCCGGGCCGCCTGAAGTGCTTCGGGGCGTTCGGTCGCGGCCAAAGCACGGGCATGTTCTAAAAGCACGTCCACGTTGTTGGGAAAGCCCGCCGCCACACCACTGTCTTTTAAATACGCCAAGGCTTCTTCTGAACGGCCGGCGATACGCAAGCTTTTAAGCACCACCAATTGATACGGCAGCATTTCGCGTTCATTCAAGCCGCGACCGTCGGCCCAATCGGCCAACAATTTGGCCAAACCCGCAGCGGTGTCGGCCAAAGGCGCTGCCACAGCGGGATCATCAGACACCTCCGCCAACCGAGCAATTCGCCGTTCAAGATCGTTCAACACCGCATTGATCACCGGTGCGGCGCCATCGGAAAAACGCCCCATCATCGCGCTGGCTTCGCTGCGGGCACGGACAAGATCCCCGGTGTCCACCAAAAGCAAAATACGACGTTCAAGCCCTGCGGGCATGAGATCGGCACGCGCCACAAATTGTTCTTCATAGCGATCAAGAATGCGCAGTGCCTCATCAGGGAGCCCCGACAACACCGCCAATTCAGTTTCCACCAAACGAGCCCGCGCACGGGCGGGTTGTACCGCGTCGAAATCGGCCCCTGTCAATGTGCGGGCCACCTGTTCCACGCGGTCAATGGCCACACGCGCCGCAGCAACAAGGGCTTTGCGATCAGTTAAATCAGCCGCTCGCCACTGCGCCACCAAACACTCGGCGCGGTGGCTTTGGGCGTCGGCGTAATGACGGTGGCTTGGCAGTTGACGGTCGTAAGACGTCGCAGCTTGGGCAAAATAACCTGCTGCCTGCAACCGCTCGTGGGTGAAATACAACCGCCGATCATCCGCCGCGGCAATGGTGTCAAACTGCCCCGAACCAAACAACACCTTGCCCACTTCTTCAAAAGCCTCTGCCACGCCCGGCCGATCACCATGACGACGATGCAGCGATTCAACCAAACTCGCGGCCAGCGTGATGGCATCGGTGGCCACGGGGAGGTGTGGGAAATCACGGGCCACGGCGGCGCATTGCTGGCAAGCATTCAACACCACCGCAAGGTTGGTGGGCTCTAACAACGACCGGGCATATGCAAGTTGATATCGACCGGCGGCCACCAACCCCACATCAATCGAAGGATCCAATGCCGGATCGTCGACCAGCGTTTGCGCCGCCTGCACCGCGCGACGCAATTCGGTGCGGGCGGTATCGGGGTCATTCGCGGCCCGCGCAGCCAAGCCCCGGCGACGGGCAATGTCAGCCACCCCCAGCCGCACCGCCGGTGGAAACGTTGCGAGATCGTCATTGGGCCCCAACGCCGAAGCCCAGCGATCGTAAATAACCTGCCGCAATGCCACCGCGCGGTTTCCCAAGGCGGGATCGTCCAGCAAATCAAAATAAATACCGTAAGCCGCCTCGTTTTGGCCCGCATCACGCAACAAACAAAAACGCGCGTCGGCCACCAACAACTGTGCTGCGGGTTGCGACGCAACGCCATCACGGGCCGCAAGCTCTTTCAGTTGGGCAAGCCCCGCATTCCCACCTGCTAGCCGAGCACGGGCAATGGCAACCGCCAGCATCTCCAAATTCCACACGGGCGAAGACGCCACCGCGTCAAAATACTGTGTGGCCCCAGCCGTATCACCCTGCGCCGTGGCCACACGCCCTGCCAGTGATTGCACGCGAACACGCAATCCATCGCCCACCGCAGTAGACCCATCCACAAAAGGCGCCAGCCCCGCGGCGGCCTTCCGAAGCAAAGCCGTGCGTGCCTCCGCCGGAGCATTCGCAGGCTCAGCCGTCAACCACACCGGATGATCGTCGGGTAGCAGTGTGGCAAGATATCTCGCCAACGCGGTGTAATAGCGTGTTTTTTGATCACGGTAATCATTGAAAATACGATAATACGCCAGCGTGGATTCCAGCTTGGCTTTAAGCACCCTGTCACGTGACACCCGATTCGACAAACCCTGAAAATCACGTTCAGCTTGTTCCAACTCGGCCAGCGCAGCAGGAACCGCCTCTTCAAATGCTTGAGATTGCATTTGCGTGGGCACGCCAAATTCATAAAACGCCGACGCTGCTTGCTGAAAGACCTCCAGCTCATACACCAATCGCTGTTCCGCCAATTGCGTGCGCCACACCGGCATTTGAGGGTGCCCGGCAAAGCCGGGGTTGTCGAGCAATTGCCGCCATGCATCCCGCGCTCTTTCAAGCCGCGCTCGCCGTTCCCCGATCGACCGACTCGAATCTAAAAAAGCCGCCCGAAGCTGGCCAATCTCGACCAACCGAGGCAACGAAGGGTCTTCAAAATGGCCGGTTTGCGCCAAATGATCCAAAAGTAAGTCCAAGCGACGCTCAACCAAACCATCAATCAACCGCGCATCGTCCATGGGCAATGACGTACTCTGCGCTAGGCTCAACGCGGGCATGCCCCCCGCCCACACAAGCGTGCTCGCTCGCAACCAATATCTCAGGCCTGATTTTTTTTCAGTCTTCAAACCCTTCATGGCGCCACCATCCCGTCGGCAAAACGAACATTGCTGTATTTCGCGCCCACCGCCGCATTAAACGCCGCCACCAAATGCTGCCATCGCACTTGGCCATCTGCTTCGATCACCACCGGACTGTCCGCAGGATAGAGACCATCAATTTGGCCAATCTCAGGGTCGTAGCGTTGACGGTCCAAATCGGCCTCAAGCTCCGAAAAACTCGCAAACACAAAAGCGCCGCGTTCAATGGCCACCAGCGACGGATCATCACCACTGGTCAACCGAAGGGTGATGATTTCAGGTGGCAATTCGTCGTCGTTTTCCATCGCCGCCGACCCTTGGGGCAACTTCGCTGCCAGCACACCTTCGTTCACCATAAAACTGGCGGTCACCACAAAATAGATGAGCAGCTGAAAAATCACATCAATCATCGACGTTAAATTTAACGCCCCCACATCGGCCGCCCCACGCCCTTTGCGTCGCCGCGCACGAGCACTCTGATGATGGATCACTTGATCACCAGACTCAGATTGTAAAACAAGGGGTTCCATTTTTACGTCTTGTTACTTGCTGCTTACGACTTACCAATAAATCACCGTTTCCACACCAAGATTGGATTTTAAGGCAACGCGCCGAGCGTGCCTTCAAAATCCAACCTGCCACGGGCGGAGCCCGCACGATTTGCCCAAAAAACTCGCCCTGAAATTGCGTTTTGACGGTGCATTATTCCCCCTCGGGCAAATACGCCACCAAATTCACCGTGCCTATGCCCGCCGCCGTAATCGCCCCCATCACCGGCCGCACCTCGTCGTAATACAGCGCGGCATCCGCCCGAAGCAGCACCTGAATGTCGGGATTGTTCGCCCGTAACGCGGTCAACGCACCGGTGATGCCTTCAATATCTTCCACCACAAACTGTGAATGAGGCCCCGTGCCCACTTTTACAAATCGTGCGTGCCCCGCGTGATCCAGCGGGAAACCATCGCGTCCTTTTTTTGTAAAAGATTGTGGCGCCACATTCACCACCACACGCGACACCTCGCCCAAATCGCGTGTGTGCGGCGGTGTAAGTGTCGGCAAAACCATTTCCACGCTTTCATCAGAGGTGATGTTATTCACCAACATAAAAAAGATAATCAACAAAAACACCACGTCGATCAACGGCGTGATGTTCATCGTGGGCGTCACCGGGCCACGTGAAGTAATCAAAGAGGCCATGGGTTTTAAGCCTCTCCGCCTGCAGGCTTGGGCTTGCGTGGCACAGGTTTAAACGGCTTGATAATCGATTCACTCACCAACAGTGCTTCGGCCGTAAGCGCATCCACCTTGTTACGCACCAACGCATAAGCCGCCAATGCAGGAATGGCCACGATCAACCCCCAAAACGTGGTCACCAACGCGGTGGAAATACCCCCGGCCAACTCAACGGGGTCGGGGCTGCCGCCTGCATCCACCAAACTTTGAAAGGCCACAATCATGCCATACACCGTGCCAAAAAGCCCCACCATGGGCGCGATGTTACCCAGAACATTCAAAATCTCAATGGGCCGCAGCATGCGTGTGGCCTCAGCATCTGCGGCTTCTTCCAACGCTCGCTCCATGGCCGCGTAACCATGATTGGCCTCATTCAATGCCGCTCCGGTAATGCGGCCCAAATAGCTGGGCTGGCTGTTGGCATAGGTAATGGCCTCGCGGTATTTTCGCTGGTTAATCAAACCTTCAATGCCCTGCTGGGTGGCGTTGGGCAGCACCGTGCCACGGCGATAGCGCATTAAAAACAATCCAATAAGCGACAGGCTCACCACCGACGCCACAATGAGCAGCCAAATAATCAGCAAGCCTAAAAAATCATCGGCCAGAAAAAACGCTCGAAAAAAGCTGGTGCTTTGCGTGGCAGCAGGTGGAGACACCGCCGCCTCAGGGGTAACCGGCAAACCCGACTGAGCCGCAGCCGACACACGAACCAACGCAACGAGACTCATGGCAAGCAATGGGGCAAGTCGACTCACAGGCAAGGCTCCAAAAACACGTGTTTCACAAAACACATTAGACAAAAAGGAAAACCAACAAAACATTGCTCACTAGAGCAGAATTTAACCTGCCGCGATTAACTCACGCCGAAACTTGTCGTAGCGTGGGTTTTTGGCAGGGTCCAAATGCACGCCCGCTTCTTCTAACAAACGTGTCACCGCTTGGGGACGACTGAATTTCTGGTGAATCGCCGCCGCTTCAACCAAAGACGGCCCCACATAGGCCCCATGCGGAAAAACCACCACCACACGCAAAAAATCGAGTGCGGCATCTTTGTAAACCGACACATTGCCCGAACGCTGGGCCGAGTGCAAGCGTGCCAAACCCCGCAAAAAAAGCATTTCGTCACTGGCTCGCAACCGCAGCGCGGCATCGGCCTTACTTAAAGCAGCGTCGGGTTGGCCCGCCACCAACAAGTCGGCCACTTCGCTGCGTCCAAGCCGCAAAGGAAGACGCACCATGGCATCGGCATACGCCGGCCCTGCTGGCTGACGCGACGACGCGACAAAAGGCACTGGCGCCGAAGCCGCAGGTTCTTTGACCTTCGATTGAGGCGCCACACCTGTAAGCGCCGCATGTTGAAGACGGCCAATGGGCCCTGCCGCATCCGCCCCCGCAGAACGCAATGCCCGCTCAATCCGTGGGCGCAAAGCCTCGCGATCCGCGGGCGAAAGAGCCGCCACACTGCCAAGCGGCGGCGTGTTTAAAAACCCCATCGCAGGTCGGCGAGCCGCTGCATCAAGGTAAACCCGTGCCGCCTTCGCACCGTTGCCGCCACGGTCATACAGCGCCACAAGCCGCTGGGCCGCATCCGCCGCCAACCACTCGTTACGCCCTTGCGCCTTAGACAACACGTCCTCAAGCAGCCGCTGCGCGAGACGATCTTGCCCTTTTGCAACCAATGCCACGGCATCGTGATAATCAGGATACGCCTCAAGCTTCACGCCTTGAACTTCACTCAGCAGGCGCCGCCGATCAACGCCTCGCACATCGACATAACGCAGCTCAACGCCATCACTCGATTGAACCCGACAATCTGGCATCCAAATACCATTCACTTGAATGGCATCGGCCAAAGCGGTGGATGCAAACAAAACCACCAGCCCGGAGCCAAGGGCCAAACCCCGTTTCACGCAACGACACGAAGGCGCAAAGGCGGAGTTCAGAAATCGACCTGCTCGTTTTCCTTTGCGTCTTTGCAACTTTGCGTGAGAATGGCATGGCCTGTTTGTCATGGAGCGTCATCCACATTGGTATATGTAAAGTTGTACTTGCCGTTCGTCACACTTGCAATTTCTTCCATAAGCGATCGGCCCAAAACGTCTTTTAGCGGATCCACTTGATTGAACTCAATCGTGTTGATTACCAAATTACGAGCAGGCAAATTCTTAACCGCCTCAATAATCTCTGCCCGCTGAAATTCATGTTTCTTCCCGCCAGGGTTGTAAAGATTTTGCGATAAAAGAAAAATAAGCTCAGGGCGCAAACGTGCTGCCCGTTCAATGGCGGCAATCGGGTCTCCCGTGCCATAATTCTTAACATTGGATGGGTTTTTCAGCCATTTAAGGGTGGCCACTTTGGACGCCGCCGTCGCGACCTTTAAACCCGCAGGCGGCACCTCTTTCACGCCTTGGCCATCAAACACCACCACCGAATATTTTTGCTGCTCGTTCATGTCGCGAAGCGTTCTCGCAAGATTGCCCACAATTTGCGGATAATCGCTAATAATCGACCCATCTGCCTCCAACACAAACACAATTTTGGTGGCATTGCCACCCGACCCCATGAACATCACCTCGGTGGCGGGCACGTCGCTCACCGCCAACTCAAACGAGGGCGCCGCCGCCAGTGGATCGCTCAAGCCTGGCAGCGCCGCATCCAACAACAATTCGGCATCTTCCGGCTCGGGCAGCGGCACCTCTTGAGGCGGAACGGTCACTTCAAGGGGCGTGGGGTCCACACGCTCAAGGGTTTGGGTTTCGAGGGCTGCCCCGGGGTTGTCGCTCAGCGTGACCACAGGAATCACCACTTTGCTGTCGTCGGTCAGTGTTTGCACCGACCACACCACAAAAAAAGCCAGCAAAATAAGCGCCACGTGCGCACCAATCGAAATGATCCAAGGAATTGCCTGCGTGGCTGAATCATCGCGTGATTCCACCGGCGGCGCTGCAGAATGAACTGAATCCTGCAAGGCCGCCACAGGAATACCATCGGATGCCAACTCGGGGGTAAAGTCGGGGGTAGCGTCAGGCAGAGCAGGCTCCACCGCATCGGTATCAGAGCCATCATCCGTGCGTTCAGACGCAACCTCCAAAGATTCCTCGGCGGCGGCCTGCAATGTCGCGTCCAACGTCATCTTCGGAGGTCGCGCCGCTTGCGGGGCCGACGGCGCGATGATTTCATCCAACGCGTCAATGTCATCCATGTCGAAAAAAACCGACTGCTTCTCAGAAGCAGGCGGATCGTCACGGCCCGAAGCATCAGGCGGCAGGGGATTGTTATCAGGGCCCATGGGCGACAAGTAAAAAGCACTCCAATTTCAACAAGCAAGACCCCCAATTGGACCTTACACAGGGCCGCGTGTCCAATTCAACCCGTCCGGTAAGGCTTCTGTCATTCAGCCAAAAGGCCGCCACTGTGATTTCATTGGATTTTTCTGGGACCCAAAGTCGCGTTTCAAGATCGCCCTAACCCTTCATTTCCCATCAACCGATGGCAAAAACCGGGACTCCATTATGTCAAGGAAAAAGAGGAAAAAGAAACGTTCGCTTCGACGTCAACCTTCAAAGCAGATGACATGCGCGCCGAAAGAAACCGCTCGGCCGGTGGTGTTTGAAATGCTCGAACCGCGCGTGCTGTTATCTGCCACGCCGACAGGTGAGATTTCACGCGACTATTGGACGGGAATTGCCGGGAACTATGTTTCGACACTCACGAACGATGCGGCCTACCCCGACAACCCCACGGGGTCGGACACGCTCAGCACGTTTGAGAGTGTGGACTGGAACAACCCAGCCATCAACAAAGATTTTGCGGATAACTATAGCGAGCGCATTCGAGGCTACCTCGTGCCGGTCACGACTGGCGACTACACCTTCTGGATTTCGGGCGACAACGAAAGCCAGCTTTGGCTTAGCAGCGATCAGGGGCCGGCCAATCGTGTCTTGATCGCATCCACTCCGATCTACACGGGCCAATACGAATGGGATAAAGCCCCAAGTCAACAGTCAACCGTTATTGCCTTGGTCGCAGGTCAAAAATATTTCATTGAAGTCCTGCACGCAGAAGGCGGTAGCAACGACCACCTCGCCGTCGGCTGGCTCAAACCCGGCGAAGTCGGCACGGCTCCCAGCGAAATCATCCCCGG
>JAZGFZ010000236.1:0-2657 GCA_036480015.1 Algisphaera sp.
GATTATTACGCAAGGGCAAGAAGGTCATGCGTGGCGATTCCCAAACGATCACCGACCGCATCGGCGTATCACCTACAAGCGTGGCGGGAACGCTGAAGAGTTGGTTTGAGGAAGGCTTGCCATGGGAGGGGCGGCGGCGGCTGCGTGGCGTGGCGGGGTGAGGCTGGCGCGAGTGGTGGAGTTGAATAGCGCGTTCGCCCTGTGGGCGAATGACAGGCGGGACGCCTATCCCACTGGGTGAAGGGGGTACTTGTGTTGGAGGGTGGTGGATAGGGTTGGGCTTGCATGGATTGTTGGAATCAGATTGCTCGCGATTCTCTTGCTCTAATGTCTTCCTTCGTGCCTTGGTGCCTTCGACACTTCGTGTTTGCCTTGGGATGTTGAGCGTGGGCACTGCCATGGTTTTTGCCGTTGGTTTTGGTTGGACTTTCTAAGGCAATGACGCGTGTGGAGGATGGGGACGAGGGTTTCTCCCATCATTGCTTCGATTGTGGTTGCGGCGGCGGGAGGTTGACGGTGGCTGGCGTCAGTTGCTCTAAGAGCCGCCGGGGGCTGTTTGTTGGCGGGTGGCTCTGATGTTGGCGGGTGGTTTCGGCGTTGGGGCGTGGTGGAACCTATAATCGTGGCTCAAGAGGTTCTCTCCGCCTTTTGGCTTTTTAATGACGTGGGGAGACGAGGCTGTGTCTTGAATATTTTGCTTGTTTGCACTGGCAACACGTGCCGCTCGCCCATGGCGGAGGTGATTGCATGCGATCTTTTTAAGGATCAGCCAGGCGTGGTGGTGGGGTCGGCGGGGGTGTCGGCAGGGCTTGGTGGGATGGCGACTGTTGAGGCGGTGACGGCGATGGCTGAGCTTGGGCTTGATCTCAAGGCGCATCGGTCGCGACCGTTGACCAATGCAATGGTGGATGAGGCCGATCATGTTTTGACGATGACTCAATCGCACCGTGCAATGGTGGTGGGGGCGATTCCGTCGGCAGAATCTAAAACGGCGGTGTTGGATGAAGACATGGATGTGCAAGACCCCATTGGGGGGACGTTGGAGGATTACCGTGCAACGGCCGAGCAGATTAAGACCGCGTTGATGCGGCGATTTTCGAAGGGTTTGTTATGAAAATCATGCTGGGTGCGGACCATCGTGGACGGGCATTGCTGTTGGAGCTGACGGTGGCGCTGGGTATGGAGGGCCATACGTTGACCACGGTGGATACTGTTAAAGAGGGTGCGGTGGATTACCCTGATGTGGCGTTTCGGGTGGCTTGTGCGGTGGCGTCGGGTGAGGCGGACCGTGGGGTTTTGGTGTGCGGTTCGGGCATTGGGTCGTGCATTGTGGCCAACAAAATGGTGGGGGTGCGGGCGGCACTGGCGCATGATGAGATAGCGGCGGACATGGCACGGCGTCATCATGATGCGAATGTGTTGTGTTTGGCGGCTGATTTGATGGCCGCACGGGTGGTGGATCGGGTGATCCAAGCTTTTTTGAATACACCGTTTGAAGGTGGGCGACATGCCCGTCGTTTGGAGAAAATTGCTGCAATTGAAGCCGAACGGCAGAAGATGTAGCGTGTTTTGATGGATCAGGAGATGGGGCTGCGGGCATGGTGTCTGCGGCCAGTGCTTTTTGTTTTCTGGGATGAGTGAACTGTATGCCCGATGCTGCCCACCGTGTACGCCTTGAAGGAATTGATTTGGACGCGACCTTTCCGGTGTTGCGTTTGTTCTCATCGTTTCGGATGGCACTTCAGCCTGCGAAGCTTCTTTTGGCATTGCTTCTTTTGTTGTTGATTTATTTTGGTGGCGCGGCGTTGGATGTGTTGTGGGGCTCGCAAACAAAAGGGACAGAGACGTATCGTGTGTTTGCCAGTGTGTTGCACGGTGAGCTTACGGCGTTTTCAGATTTGATTCGTGCTGCGGCGCGGTTGGATTTTGGCGTGGGTGCGGTGGCAGGTGGGGCCACGGCCGGGCTTTCAGAGGGCGGCGGCGTGCTGGGGGCGTTGTACCGCATGGTGGTGGAGGTGCCGGGTTGGGCGTGGGTGAATCATCCGTGCTTTTTTGTGTTGCTCACGGGGTGGGGGCTTGTGGTTTCGATGGTGTTGGGTGGGGGCATTGCCCGGCTTGCGGCGGTGGAGGTGTGTCATGGTCAGTGTCAAGGGGTGCCTGAGGCGTCGCGTTTTGTAACGCCACGGGCGATGTGGTTGGTGTTGACGCCGTTGATTCCGTTGTTTGTGGTGGCGCTTGTTTGGGTGGGTTTGGCCGTGGCGGGTGGGGTGTTGTTTAATGTGCCGGGGTTGAATGTGCTGGGCGGCTTGGGCTATGGCGTGATGCTGTTGGCGGGGTTGCTGGCAACGGTGATTTTGATTTTTACGGGTTTGGGTGTGGGGCTGTTGCCTGCGGCGATTGCCGTGGAAGGCACCGATGCGTTTGATGCGGTGTCGCGTGTGTTTACGTTTTTGATTTGTCGCACGCTGCGCTGCTTGGCATTGTTTGCGGTGGTGTTGGTGTATGGCGCGTTGACCACGGTGCTGGTGGGCGTGGTGGTGTTTGGGGCATTGTGGTTTACACGCGGTGCGGCAGGCGTGTGGACAAGCGGGTTGGCTGATGCGTATCGCGAGGGTGGCTTTGGGCGTTTGCCAAGTGGCGGCGGCGGGGCTGAGGGG
>JAZGFZ010000237.1:0-7470 GCA_036480015.1 Algisphaera sp.
AAGCATGAGCATGAACAGCCAACGATTGGGCATAACGGTCGGCAGAAGAAGATGACGTAAAGGCTTCGGGCATACGCCCAGTTTAGGCTCTGTTGGTTTTATTGTAACCATTCACGGTTTTTCACCACAGCCAACCACTACATCTTGTGGTTTGCTGTGGTGAAAAACCGTGAATGGTTACCCGACTATTAGGGACGGGATAAACACACTGAACCCGACAACAACCATAACCCAAGCCGGCATCTCAGCCTCCTTCTCCAAAATACCCATACAGAAACACAAAGAAAGGGCAAGAAGCCAAGCAGGGATTGAAATAGCCAAAACCCTCCTTGGCCACTCCGGAAAATCGTTTTTTCAAAAATAAAGGATCCTATTCCTATTAGCTTCTTCTCTATATCGACCATGTGTTTTTACTCCCATCTGTTTCATTTCAATTTCGAAAAAACGACTTCGTACACCGACGCACGCCATGATCCGTTAAACGCTACGCCCGCATTGGATGCCGCCCCCCAAGAAGCTCGGCATACAACATCAACAACGCATCATTCATGCGCTTGGCGCCAAAATGCAACCGTGCATGGGTTTGGCCAGCTCTTGCCAGTTGAGCCGCGGCGGCAGGATTAGAGGCCAATGAAAGAATCGCTTGGGCCAAGGCGTCTTTGTCGCCAGTGGGCACCAATCGCCCGGCCCCGCCACCGCCGCACACCGAGGGAATCCCGCCCGTGGCGTAGGCCACCACAGGCAAGCCCGCCAATTGCGCTTCAACCAGGGTGCGGCTTTGACCTTCTTGATACGAAGGCAACGTCATCACATCCATGGCGGCCAAACAATCGGGCACTTGGTCCAAGTCCACCCGACCGGCCAACACGGTTTTACCCAAGGCCATGTTCGCGTGGTTTTCCACCGCGTGGCGGCCAAAACCATCGCCCACAAAAAAAAGCCACACATCACGCCCATGCTCTTCACCTTGTGCACGCAACAAGGGCAACACGTCCAACAAATCCGCATGGCCTTTGAGCGTATCCAGTCGCCCCACATGCCCCACGACATAAGCATCCGCCGGAAGGCCATGCCGCTCGCGTACGGCCGCCCGCGCTTCGGGGTGAGCCGCAAAGGCATCCACCTCCACGCCACTGGCAATCACCGTGAACTTGTCACGCGGCGCGATGCCCTGCTGCGCAAACGCATCCACCATTTCTGGCGTAATGGCGATCAAATGATGACACCGCCTTGCGGCCCAACGTTCGAGTCGCACATACAAACGGTGTGTCCACTTTGACTGGCGATCGTGAAACGCCAAGCCATGCACAGTGTGAATAATTTGCGTATTGACCGCAGCTTGTTTTTTGTTGAAAACTTCAGCCCACGCCGCCCCCCGCGCCAAAACACCCGCCTTGCTCGAATGCGAATGCACCACGTCGGGCTTGAGGCTTTGCACCAATGTTCGCAACGCGCGATAACACCGAAAATCTTTCACCGGCGCCAACTCCCGCACCATCGATGGAATTTCATGCAACGTCGCTCCGCTCGCCCGCGCCGCGTCGAGCATCGATCCTTCTGGCCCCTCAATCGGCCCATAAGCCAAATGCACCTCGTGCCCCGCCGCCACTTGCGCGGCACACGACATCACTGTGTTTTGTTGGGCCCCGCCCAAAATCAGCCGCGTGATCACATGAAGTATTTTCACGACTCACATCCTTGCGACAAAACCCAAACATCACGCCAAGTGAAACCATAAAACCAAAGGCCCAGCGTCATCCGCATAAAATTAGCACAATCCACCATGCTCCCCTTCCGTTTGTTCCTTTGCCATTCTTGGCGTCTTGGCCTCTTGACGTCTTGGCGTTAAATCCATTCCTTCACACAAAACTCCTTTTTGCTCCCCATAACGCACCCACTCCAAACACAAACCCGTCGGCGGCAATGTGGGGCCCGCCAAACGACGCTCTTGCGTTGCCAAAATTTCATCGATGCGCGACGGCGGCATCGCCCCCCGCCCCACTTCAAACAACGTGCCCGCAATAATGCGCACCATGTTGTAAAGAAACCCACTGCCCGAAATCACCACATGCAGTTCACGCCCTTCGCCATAGCCAATGGGCAAGGGATGCTCCTCCACACAACACGCGTGGATCGACCGCACCGTCGTGGCCCGCCCATGGGCCACGGCCGCAAAGCCTTCCACATCATGCGTGCCCACCAGCCGCGCAGCGGCATCGTTCATCAACGCCGAATCCAACGCGCTTCGTCGGCTGACGTACACCAAGTTGCGAAGCCCCAGTGGCCGATAGGGTGCATCAAAAATGCGATAGCGGTACTGCTTGTCGGTCGCATCACGAATCGCATCAAACGCATCGTGCACCACTTGGGCCGACCGCACCTCAAGATCGTCGGGCAAACGACTGTTAATCGCTCGCACCATGCGATCTGGCGGAATCGGCGAATAGGTATTCAAATGACACACCTGCCCCACCGCATGCACCCCTGCATCGGTGCGACTGGCCCCCAGCAACCCCAATTCTTCCCGAGGCTGCCGGAGCACGCGAACCAATGCATTTTCCAGCACCCCTTGCCCCGTGCGCAGCACCGGCAATCCCGCAGGCTCTTGCCGCTGCCAGCCATGAAAAGCACTACCGTCGTAGGCCACCGTCAATTTGTAGCGTTTGGTCTCGTTCACGGAAGAATCAACAACCCTGCCAAGGCATCTATTTCAAACATTTGAACCACTTTAAGGCTTTCGTTTAGCAAATCAGCGATCGACTCGCAATACGCCGCTCTCGCATGGCCGCAAACACAAAACAAGCACGAATACACGGCTTCCCACTCCGCATCGCAGGGTCAATCGTAATACGGGCAAGCAATACAGCGTCTGGCTCCATCTCACCAGTATAAGGCGTAAAAAAACATTCAAAAACCGTTCTTTTTCAAAAGAACGTTCAAAATCACCCCGCCGCCTCAATCCCTCGCCCTGCCGCCCATGCCCGATACGCCATGGGACTAATTTCACTGGGGGTGATTTCACTACGCCCTCCCCAAAACACATTGGTATAGCTCACCCCAATGCCCGCGTCTTCCAAATGCGCGTCAATCGCCGCCTTGTGAGCCAACACCGCGTCTTTCTCGGTGCCATGGCTCACCCCCATGATGTTTACATTTGAAAACTCTGGGCCACCCTCACGCCAATACGCGTGGGTCATGCAATGGTGACGCCCCACCTCAATGCCCGCCGCCATTTCTTGCCCCTCCGGCACACGCCAATGAAACAGCGCATTGAACTTGGTCACGCGCTGACCATCTTTGTGACGTTTCACATGTTCAAGAAAGGTCGAAAAACGACCAATCACGCGTCGCTCATTCAGCTCGGCGCCAATGCGGCAAAAATCATCCAACGTTTCGCCTGCTTCTTCAGCCCGTGGCGCCCAAATATCTTGCGCCAATTCCTCGGGTTCAAAGTCGCGCTTCATGGCCATCAACACCCGCCACTCACGGTCACTCAGCTCTACAATTTGGGTGTCCAAAACACGCCCCGGTTCATCGGTGCGATCACCGGGCTTCAAGTTTTTGCGACGCACATGCCCCACCCCCAAAGCAAACAGCCGCTTGGCCGACAGTAACTTGTACGACTCGGCCCCTGTTTCACCACACAAATAATCGCAGTGCGCCTTCATGCTAAAAGGTCGCGGCACCTTTAAGGTGGTCCACAGTTTGTACTGACTGCCCGGCGTTTCTTTGTCGGTGGTGCGCAGCACAATATGACCCGAAAACGGGTCTTGCTTAAACATAAAATCAAATGCTGCGTTTAGTTTTTTGGGCGGCACCTTCCATGCCACCAACGCCCCAGGCGCCAAGCTGGTGGCCAGCAACGTTTGCCGCACCCGACGAATGGTGCCCGCCCGCAACATGGCTGCAACACGCTCGATCACCACCGCCACAGACACATTGGCCCCTTGGGCAATTTGATCCAGTGGACGAGGCGAAAACCCTGTGATGCGGTCTTCCGACACCGCAAGAATCGCCGCATTCGTCGGATCGTCCACATTAAAAGGCACCGCAGCAGAAGAACTCATGCCGCAATCTTAGCGATTATTGCATGACGGCAATGGCTTGGCGGCTATTGCGTAACCCTACTTTTTGCCGCTGCTCTTTTTACCGTTGCGTTGGGCCTCGGCATTCTCCTCAAGATCCTCCAATGCAGGAACCGGCGTGTAACGCACCAAAGGATCATCGCCACGGCCATTGGTGCCCCCGCCACAAATGGCTCCCACAAACAAATCATGATCGCCCTCAACATCCATATGGCATGACAAATGGCACTCCAGCCAAGCCATCGAGTCAGTCATAATCGGCACCTTGCCCTGCACACTTTCTCGCAACGAAAAACCCAAAAACGGGTCTTCGTTAATTTCCGAGTCTTGTGCAAACTTGCGCTGCATCAACCGGTCATTGTCACTCAACTGGCACAACGCAAATTTACGCGACTCACTAATCAGCGGCATGATCGCCTTGCCCTTTTCAATCGCCACACTCACCATCGGCGGGCTGTCGCACACCTGCTGCACCCACGACACCACCATGCCCCCACGGCGGTCTTCATGCTCTGCCGTCAAAACAAACAAACCGTTGGGAATTTTATTCAGCGATTTGCGTATCGCGTGCATCAATTCAGGCTGATCTTTAGGGTCTGGATAAGGAGGGGCTGCCATACAAAACTTTCTGCAACAAATTAAAAAGCAAAACGCAGCCTCGACAAACACCATCCAATGTCAATCAGATGTCATCGGACCCGACAAAAGCCTAAACGTTCACCTCAACCTCTGCAATCCCCGCCCGCCGCCTCAAGCCCCGCCATCCAATCCAAATAGCGATACGCCAGCCCATGGGCGTCGTGTAATCCCTGCAAACGCTTCAAAAACGACTCATACAGGTCTTGCTGCCAGCTTTCTGTGCCTTTTTGACAAAAGAAAATTCGGCACCCCAGCGGCCGAATTTTGTGGGTCGTGCAGCGGCCCGCCACTTGATAAGGACACGCCCCAGGATGCTCGGCCAGTTGCGGCAAGCGCACCTTCACCGCTTGGCCCGCCATTCCCGCCCCATTCTCTGCGGCCGTCATGTCCACCTCGCCGCGCTCAACCTGATTCAAAAACCACGCCACCTCCAACCCCGTCACATACAAGCGGTGTCCAAATTCATCAAACTTGCAACATTTGCCACTGGCCCAACACGTCGGCCCACGTTCTGCAATGGCCCCATCCAACGCACCATAAAGCTCCTGCAACGCCGCATCCACCTCAGGCCGTCGCGCCGCTTCGCGCCACTCATTCCACAAATTAGATTCAGACTCTGTTCCCATACGTTCGTCTTTCACTCGGGCCCCGCAAAACCACGCCCCGCCTCAAAGCCCCTGCGGATTCTTCGCCAACTCCACCGTAATCTGATCCAACGGCACAAAATTGCCCCCCACCTCATCCGGCAACACCATGCCCGGGCAATCTTCCGAAGCCTCAGCCCATGCCCGAGGGCTGGTCAAATTCGACTCCCAAAACGGCCATGTACGGCATTGCGTGGGGCGAGCACTGTAAATGGTGCAGCGGCCCGCACTTTCCGGGCCGCCAGGTCGCTCCAAAAACACACAGTCATACTTACCACGCCCAATCCGAATCTCATCAAGCGACCAACGCCCCGCCTTGCGCTGAGCATAGCGCTGATAAAACGCCCCCTTGTCCATCCCCACCACATCCGCCATGGCCTGGGCCTCATCGTCATCAAACCACACATAGCCCGGCCCACCCGTGCAGCATCCCCCACACTGCGTGCAATTAAAGCTCAGCCCCTCGGCATACCAAGGCTCCCCTGGCGTCGACTCTTGCGGCATGTCATCAGATGTAGGCTCCGTATCCGGCATGGCCGAGATTATACGGTGGCGTCTCTCTTGCGGTGCCTCTTTGCAAGGCATGAAAAAGTTGAATCGATTCCCCCCGACTCAACGCACAATCAGTCAAGTCAAAGCAACATCCGTCGGATAATCCGCCCAATCCCCTTCATCAGGCGGATTGTCAAGCGCAAACGTTTTCAATGGCGTACTCCCCAACGTGTGTCCCGCTGTCGCGTTGTACTTCACCGGCCAAAAACCCAATTGCTGCCCCTCAATCACCACCGCCCGTGGCCATCGCGGCATGCGATATGCCCCGGTATTAATAATGACACGCCCCGCCCCATTCCGTGCATCTGCATCCTTCCACGTTCCCGCCCGGTGCAGGTGCCCAAAAATAAAAAAACGACTGGCTGGCGCATAGCGGGCTGCAAAATCCATCGCCCGAATGGGTTCGGTACGCCAATACCACAGCGCCTTGGCCGCCATCACCAACTTGCCCCCATAACTCTGCACCGGGCTGCGTTCTTCATCTTCACGATACGCCTCTTCCCACCACTGCCGGGCCGATGCCTGTTTGGCCGCCAGCAACTTGGCGTCCATTCCCCCCATGCCATCCGCCTCCAACTCGCCCACCACATCACGGTGATGCCGCGTTAAGCGACGGGCACTTTCTGCCCACGGCGCAATGGCAAAATGCAACGCATCGCCATGGGTCACAAACACCTCGCCCCCCCGAAGTCGCGCAAAGTGCGTGTCGGTGATGTAAGGATCATGATTCCCCGCAATCAACGTCAACCGCACCCCATCGGCATCGCATAAATCTTGTAATTCAGCCACCGCCTCATTCGCCCACCCCCGCCGCCGAAGCTCACCGCTTTCACACGTGTCGCCGTTAAAAATCACCCGCGTCGCCCCCCGCCACAACGGCCGCAACGCAGCCGCACTCCCTGCCCCCCGCCCCGGCTCAGCCAAGTGCGTATCCGACAAAATCACAACACGGGAGGGGCGAGAAGACATTGAACCCCAAGCCTATCAGGTGCACGCAGCGCAAGGCGACACCCTCTTTACGCCTTCGCGTGAGGCACTGCCTGGAAAGTTCAACAAAAATCTACAAACCAAGCCGTGGCGATGTCCACGCCCAACACCCCAAGGCAAACACGAAGCGTAGAAGGCACCAAGGCACGAAGGAAGGCATTAACACAAGGGAATGGCGAACAACCTGCCCCCAACAATTCACGCGAGCTTCGGTAGGACAGGCATTCCTGCCTGCCATTCGGCGCCGCCAAAAATGAGACAAAGAGATTGACGGGTGTGTCGGGCCGCTGGCCCGATGACAGGCAGGAATGCCTGTCCTACTTTTTGCAGCCTGCCTTAATCTGATTTTCAACCTGCGTCATCTGAGGACCAAAATCCCTTTTCTCAGAACGCCTTCTTCCCGACCACTTAGCCCCCACCGCGCAGCCGCCGCCCTTCCCATGGCAAGCCTTCCTCAAACCAACTCTTCAGCGTTCCCGCCACGCTTGTAGGTGATACGCCGATGCGGTCGGTGATCGTTTGGGAATCGCCACGCATGACCTTCTTGCCCTTGCGTAATAATC
>JAZGFZ010000238.1:0-11142 GCA_036480015.1 Algisphaera sp.
CTCCAACGCCACCGGCCCGTCATCGGGGTAGTTCACCGTCATACGTGAGGTGTCACTCGACTCACCAGACGACTGCCCCGTCGAAATGTCTTCGAGTTCAAGCCCCGACTTCACCTGAACAGTGTTGTCTGGCAAAACCAAAATCGACACCTCACCCGCGTGAGCGTGCGTGGCCAGCAATAGCATCAAGGCTGTCACAAAACGAGAAATAAAACGCATCGGTTCCTTTCAAGGAGGTTCATCCACGCCGACGCTTGCCCAAAAAACGCGTCGAGATAACCCATACAGGGCCATGTGGAGGAGGGAAGATGAATGAAGGTTTGGGGAGCTCGATCCAACACAAGGCTGCGCGGGATCGATAGCAAAAGGCAGGACCGCTGGAAAACCAAAACGTAAAAGTCGGCTTTAACCGTCGGCTGAGGAGGGAGGGTTGGGGCGACACAGGCACGGCTTGTTAACAAGCCCGCCCGCGACCGACCATCCTGATCGGCAATCCGGGAAGGCTAACATAAAGTTCCGATAATGTAAAGGGAGAACCCCTATTTAGCCCTTGCCCCACGCCCCAGCCTACAACGCGCGGTGCCCGAACGGCCCAATACGGCTGCCAAAATCGCCTTGATTAGCTCCAAACAGGAATTGACCGCAATTCACTCTTCTGTGACCCGCAACACTTCTTCCACCGTGGTTAAACCACGCACCACTTTGTCATAGCCATCCGCCCGCAAACTCAACATGCCAAACTCCAAGCATTTACGCCGGAACTCTGTGACATTGGGCTCACGGGCAATGGCATCACGCAGCTCATCATTGATAACAAGGAGTTCATAGATACCCAACCGGCCGGAATACCCTGTGTCGCGACATTTCGGGCATCCTTCGCCGTACATCACCTTTTGAACATCAATGCCCGCAGCCGAAAGATGCTTGGACTCAATCGGATTGATGTCTCGCTCTGTTTTGCACTCGGTGCAAATTTTACGAACCAGACGCTGCGCCACCACGGCATTGATCGCCGAACCAATCAGATAAGCCTCAACACCAATGTTGACCAACCGGGTGATCGCCGAAGGCGCATCATTGGTGTGGAGCGTACTAAGCACGAGGTGGCCTGTAAGTGACGCCTCAATCGCAGTTTTAGCAGTTTCTCCATCACGAATTTCACCCACCATGATCACATCCGGGTCTTGCCGCAGCAACGCCCGCAAAGCGGCGGCAAAGGTCATGCCAATCGACGCGTGCGTCTGGGTTTGGTTAATCCCATTGAGATGGTATTCCACCGGGTCTTCTGCAGTTGAAATATTCAGCTTGTTGCGATCCATCTTGCCCAAAGACGCGTAAAGTGTCGTCGTTTTACCTGAACCCGTAGGCCCCGTAACCAACACAATACCGTGCGGCTGATTGATTTCATGCTTCCATTTCGTCAAGCAATCGTGGGTCATTCCCAAGTCATCCAAGTCCACCTGAATCGATCGCGTATCAAGAATACGCATCACCGCTTTTTCGCCCGCCACCATCGGCAAGGTCGAAAGACGAAGGTCTAGCTTGCGTCCATGAACCATGGCCCGAATACGGCCGTCCTGAGGAAGCCGCCGTTCGGCAATGTCCAAATTCGCCATAATTTTCAGTCGCGAGATGATGGCGTTTTTCATCTGAGTCGGTGGACTGGTCGTGTTGTACATAACACCGTCGATGCGATATCGCACCTGGAGTTTTTTCTCCTGCGGCTCAATGTGGATATCCGAAGCACCTTCTTTAACCGCATTAAAAATCAAGTAATTGACATAGCGAATCACAGGTGACTCGCCCGCCATTTTTTCAAGATCCATGTCTTCGTCGTTTTCTTCAACAACTTCAACATCTTCTTCATCAATGCCCACCAGCACATCTTCAAGCGAAACTTCGTCGTCCGAAATATCGCCTTCTCCAGACTCCTGCTCAGATCGCATCAACTCCGCCACGGCATCAATGTCGCCACGGGTAACGACCACCGGCTTAATCGAATGACTCATCTTGTGACGAATTTCATCAAGAAGAATCAAATCGTCAACATAAACCACCCCCACCACAACCCGTGACCCTGCAAATCGCAATGGCATCACGTCATGGTCAAGGCAATACTGAAGCCCCAAGCGATTGACATATTTCATCCCCTCAATGTTTTCGACTTCAATACGTTCGAACGCCAAATGGGCCAGTTCCGCCAAGGCCTTTTGCATGGGCGGTTCAGGTACATTCATTTCACGAAAAATATCCTCAATCCTGCGACTGGGATCTTTTTCTTGCAATGCACGGGCCGTCACCAATTGGGCAGAGTCAATCACCTCGTTGGCCAAAAGAACCCGCCCCAAATCGCGTACGGTCATCAATGCCGTACCCGCTTCAGGCCTCCAAATATCACTCAGGCCCACTTGGGAGACCGGCACAGGAAGCTTGTCGTCTTGAGCCTGCTCCTGGGCTTGCTCTTGGACTTGCTCTTGGACTTCAGAGGAGCCGTCGACGGCCAGATCGAGTTCATCAAAATTAAATTCGTCGTTCATCGCAATTCTCCCAATTCTCTACGGCACCTTCAACGCCCCATAGCGCCGCGAGCCAGTCTGCATTCACAGTTGTGTGTTAACGGTCTGTCTTGATACCCAGGCGGAAAGGACGCTCTCCAGGCTGTGTCACAATGCCTTCAAGTTCCAGCCCAATGTGCCGTCGGCCAATCGAACTGATCTGAAAAACACCAAGGGTGTCGCCCACCTCGTAGAGTTCGCCACCAATGAAGGCCCGCGGCTTCGCCCCACCCAAGATGCTTTGCACCTCAATGTTGTCCAGCTCGTTGTAAGCTTCTTCAAGTTGCTCACGTCGAGCGGCCCGAGCCAATTTCGCAGGGTCTTCAGGAGCGATGGCCACGCCTTCAAGGGGCTTGAACGGGTTCATTTGAACCTGCTCCACCGGCACCTGAAAACGCATCTGATCATCTGTAATCATCTCAATCAAGCCATCGGTATCACGAAAAAGCTTGTTCACATTCTCAGGATGAAGCGGGTTTGACTTGGACATTTTGTCCATGTTGCTAATTTCACTTTCCACCACCGCCATCCACTTGATGGTTTCTTCAGACGCCGCGGCAGCACTCATGTCCGTCTGGACAAAACGCATGCCCAAAATGGCCCCAAAGGCCACCACGGTCACAATCGCCCCAATGAGGATCGACTGTTGAGTCACCTTCTTCGCGTCATCGCCTCCGACGACAAAGTCATCGTCAACCGGAAGCATTCCTCCGCCTGCCACGCCGCTAAGCGACATGCTTTCGGGGTCGTCGTTTTCTTCAATTTCAGGGTCAAATTCTTGCATGGTCATGCCTCTTGAAAGGCCGCGAGGGCCAGGGGGGTCGTCATTTAAAACGTAAATGGAACTTTATGAATAAAGATGCAATGAGGAAAACCAACGCTTCCTCAATCCAACTCAAGATCGCGATGCCGCATCTTCGTCTTCAAAGAAAATCGAAAGAACGAGTTTGGCTTTAATCATCCCCACGTCTTCCTTTTTTTCCCGCTCAATCGAAAGTTTGGGCATGCGGGTGATACGTGGCAATGCTTCAATTTCTCGAATGAATTCATAAAAACCGAAGAAATCGCCCACAATTTCCATTTTGATCGGAAGCTCCGCATACTGTGCAGTGGACAAGACCTTGTCCGGACGCACGCTTTTGGTTACCAAACCGTGCTTGCCTGCAATGTCCCACACTTGACGTAACAAGGTTTCGACTTCCCGGTCGGTGGGCAGCATGCTTTGAAAATGCTCGATCGCAGCTTTAAGCTTGTCGATTTCAGCCGCAACATTAGGAATGGCTGCGGTTGCTTTCGAAACCAACTTAATCTTCTTGTCGATTTTTTCGCATTCTGCCTCAGCCACCACATTGGCGTCGGTACGCTGCTGAAAAACCATCAGGTAAGCGCTGGCAGGCATCGCCAAAAGTAACAAAACAAAAACAACTTCTCGTAGGCCAAATCGCATGGTGGGGCTCCGGATCCGTGGCGACCTGAAACCAGGCCGCGGGTAAAAACAAAGGGTTTGGGACGGACTAAACAATCAAATACTGTGGGCATTCCCACATAAGTCAGGTCGCTGTGGCAAGTGCCGTGTTTACGGCGTTGGGACAACGCCCAATTGCTCTGCAGGTGTATGGATACTTCCGTCAGGCGTAATCTGAAGATTTTCGCCCATTGGGTCATTGGTCAAACCACCACCGTCTTTCCGAAGCGGTGCGAAACTGGCCACATCAAATTCGGGATCCAGTTGAAATTCAACCGTGAATTTCCGGCTAATTTCATCCTCTGTCCGATTTTCTTCAATGAACTTAAGGTTCACGCTTTTGAACAATGGATGGCCATTCAAGGCTCCGATGTACTCAGAAATAGCCACGTCGTTGGGTGCAAACCCAGTCAACGACATATTCACAACCGTTGGAACGGTCTTGGGACGCGTGTTTTTGTTGCTTGCGGCAGAACGACGGCGTCTCTCACGTTCCATGGCCGTTTTAGGTCGTGGGGCAGCTCGCGTCTTGTCCGCCTTGGTTTCCAACGTCAGCTCACCAAGCCGAAGCTCTGGAGGCATGTTGTTGATCAACTCGCTCAACACATTGCTTTTCAGCACAGTGTCTTTAAGCGTAGCGGTAACGCCCGCCATGTCCTGCATTCGTTGCTTTTCAGCATTCAGAGATTTAATCTCTTCAAACTGCTGACGCATTTGTTCAAACTGCTCGTTTTTCGCAGCCAAATTGTCACGAATCTGAACACTCTGCTGCCGGCTGACAAAGTCGACCAACAGCACCGTAACCAGCATGAGTGAAAAGAGACAAACAAAAACAAGATTGGTTCGTCGGGCAATCTTCTTTTCGAGGTAATCCTCGGGTAGGAAACTCATGTTCTCGGCCATAGCAGGCTCCAGGGTCAGGAGGCGTAAAAACACGCCGCGGGGTGGGATAGCAAAAAAAGTTCAATAAACGAAAAAGGATCAATCCCTGCGGCTTACACGGCTCACAAAGAAGGCGAGGCTTTTAAACAGCCTCTTCACTAAGACAAAGCCCCAGCGGAACAGCCCAACCAGGCTGCGGCTGAGAAAGGTCAATCGGAAGGGGTCCACTGGGGCCCCCCACCCGTGACAACCGAGCAAAAGGGTCGCCCATTTGAGCGGCCAATCGCACCGAACGGGCCAATTCTGATACCAACCCGTGACGGTTGGCTTCGCCACCTACAAACACCAGTTTTTCGATGGGTTGTTTGGGGTAACGGGCCTCGTAGTGACGCACGACCATTCGCAGTTCATCCACAAGGCACTCGGTAATGTCGCAAGACGCAGAAGATTGAGCTGAGGCCGTGGCCACCGCCCCACCACTGGTCATTCGTGCCAAACGGGCTTCTTCAAAAGCAATGGATTTCTCACCCGCCAAGCGACGGGTGTAGTTGTCGCCACCGGCATGAATTGTTTTGGCCAACACCATTGCGCCGCCTTGGGCCACAATCAACTTGCTTGTGGCAGCACCCAAATCGATGTAAACCACTGCCCGGCCACGATCTTTCGCCGTACGAGCCGACTCGAGGTGTCCGAATGCTTTCAAAATACAAGGAGCTTCACCATGCATGCCCACCACTTCCAGCTTCATGCGGTTGGCCAAATCGGCATAACGGGTCGCCACATTGCGGCGAGCGCCAAAAACAATGACCTCACGCATTTTCTGATCGCCCCGCATGATCTCAGCGCCTGGGAAATTTCGTAAAATCAAATCGTCTGCATTGATCTCAAGCCGCTCTTGAAGCGCCATACGAACCAAAGAATCCAAGTCTTCGTCGCCTTCGTCAGGCACAATAACATTGTGAACCATGGCTTGAAACGACGGAATCGACAACACCACCCGACGGTTTCGGAAGGGGTGCCGACGCAATAAATTAGGCAGTGCTTCAGCCAAAAAGGCCATTCGCAAATTCGCATCCTGTCGGGCTTCCTCCGGAATGGTGGCAGCCCCAAGTGCCACCAATTGCGGTGGATCACCAGGAATGATTTGCAGCAATTTCACTGAATCAGCACCGAAGTCGATGCCAATGGGTGAAATCCGGGTTTTGGGTTTTCCAAACGCCATCGGTTTGCTCGGGAACGGTGCAAGTTCGGGAATTGCCTCACACGACATCACGCCGCAGAGACCTTGAGGGCCGTGGACTTAACTCAAGCCCATTCAGCCAACCCTCACGTGAGATCATCGGCGCTTTCCCACACTCGATTTAGGCCCGATTAAGATTCTCGCTTTGTGATAACCCTGCCGCCCAAGCTCTCCCCCATCACAAGCAAAGATGCCACCTTTGCGTTCCAAAATCCGCCTCATTTCACAACAAACACTGATTTCAGGCTCACTCAATACGAGCAGCATTACGCAAGTTCGGGTAATGTACGGAGATGCTAGCCCAAGTCAACAGCTTTGTTTTGCAAGGTATCGAACCCGCAATCTGCGAGGTTGAGGTCGACGTTGCCGATTCGGGCCTGCCCAAAGTTCAAGTGGTGGGGCTGCCCGACGCTGCGGTCAAAGAGTCTGTTGAGCGGGTGCGATCGGCCACCATTAACAGCGGCTACACATTTCCCGACGGACGGGTTTTAATGAGCTTGGCCCCCGGCGACAAACCCAAAAGCGGACCGGTGTACGACCTACCACTTGCCATTGGCCTTCTCTGCGCCCGCCAAGTCATCACCACCGATCGGCATCGTGGATTTCTTTTTGCAGGCGAATTGGCCCTTGATGGACGCCTGCGACCCATTCACGGAGCCATCAATCTGGCCCTTCTTGCCCGCCAAGTCAACGCTCAAGGGGTAGTGGTCCCCGCGGCCAATGCCGCCGAAGCCTCGGCCGTCACCGGCGTTCAGGTCTACCCCGCCGAAACATTGGGCCAAGTCGTGGGGTTCCTCAATGGCCTACACCCGATTGAACCTGTCGCCCCCCTCAACACCGAAGCCGACTTAACCGCCGCCGGAGCCGCGATCGATTTCGCCGATATTCGTGGTCAAGAAGGCGTTAAACGTGCCATGACCATTGCCGCCTCAGGTGGACACAACATATTAATGATCGGCCCTGCAGGCACAGGCAAAAGCATGTCAGCCAAAGCACTCCCCGGCATTCTCCCGCCACTTTCACGCGATGAAGCCCTCGAAGTCACACGCATCTATTCCTCCGTGGGACAAGTGCCCGCGGGTCGCTCATTGCTCACCACACGGCCTGTGCGCAGCCCCCACCACACTGCAAGCCCCGTGGCCGTGGTGGGGGGCGGCAGCAACCCGCGTCCCGGCGAGGTTTCTCTGGCCCACCACGGTGTTTTGTTTTTAGATGAAATGCCTGAATTTCCACGCTCGGTGCTCGAAACCCTCCGTCAACCCATGGAAGACGGCCACGTCACCATCGCCCGCGCCAGTGGCTCCATTCGCTACCCCGCTCAGTTTCAATTGGTGGCCGCCATGAATCCCACCCCTGGATCAGGCGACCAGCCCACCGACAGCATCAGCCAACGCCAAATGGACAAATACATGTCCAAAATTAGCGGGCCACTGATTGACCGCATTGATATTCACGTTGATGTTCCACCTGTGCCATTTGGCCAATTAACGGGCCCTCGCACGGGCACCAACTCCGCCACCCTCCGGGCCCGTGTGATTGCCGCCCGCGCCATTCAATCCGCACGCAACGGCGGCCCCTTACGCACCAACAGCACACTCGCCGGGCGCGAACTCGATCAATGGGCCGCCCTACCGGCCGACGCCTCAGAACTTCTCAAACAAGCCATGACCGACTTGGGGTTAAGCGCCCGGGCCTACGACAAGGTCAGAAGGGTTGCGAGAACCATCGCCGATCTTGAAAACGCCTCATCCCTCGCTCTCCATCACGTCGCCGAAGCCATTCAATACCGCCTCCTTGACCGCCGTTAGTGCACCATCAAGCCCTAATCCTAGGGTTGAGCGTCTTTAAAGAAAACAGTTGGGCAAACGGCACGGGCTCCGCCCACGGCGGGATGGATTCGCAAGCGAACAGATCGCGCCCCTCCATTTCAGACGTGGCCACCCCCAAACGCACCGCCACCGCCAAGACACATCACGAGGTTAAGGCGACACGCGTAAGACCTATAACCTCCCCCACGCACACAACCTCTATCCCTCAACCTAAATCGCGTACCACGACTCGTCGATACATACAACGTGCGTCTGTCTATATGTGTAGGCATCTTTTTATCCATGCGTCGATCAAACCTCCGTCTCTGACTTCTTCCATGCGACACGTCCCCTCTTCATGGCGCCGAACCATTGGCTTTGCCGGGCTCTGCCTCGCAGGCTGGTCGATCGCCATTGGACTGGGTATGTCCGTACTTTGGAAATACAACAACCAACCCGGCCAAGCCAGTGCCGCACCAGTGCAATGGCCCCTGCCACACACACAACCCCTTAAACCCAACCAAATGACCTTGGTCATGTCGGTGCATCCACGTTGCCCTTGCACCCGCAGCAGTCTTTCAGAACTGGCTCGGCTCATGCGACACGCTCAAGGAAAGATCGACTGCATCGCCCTCTTCAAACAACCTGAAGAAATGAACGAACAATGGATCAACACCGATTTACGCACCCGCGCTCAAGCCATTCCCGGCGTACGCGTGGTCATTGATCATGGCGGTAAACAAACCCAACTCTTGGGAATGAAAACCAGCGGTGCCGTGGTGATGTACAACCCCTCAGGCCTTCGTGTTTTTGACGGCGGCATCACTTCCAGCCGAGGACACGAAGGCGACAACGCAGGCCGCGATGCTATTTTGGCCCTCTTAACTCAGCCCGCCCTCGCCATCGCATCCACACCTGTATTCGGCTGCGAAATTAACAATCCATGCCCAGGAGGATCTCCATGACATCCTCTCCAAGCCCCGTCCAGCTCCGTGCCGACGAACTGTTTCGCTTAAATCAAAACGCGAATTTCCGTCGAACCGACCGCCTGTTTGCCGTCCTCATGGCGTTTCAATTCGTGGGAGGCGTCGTCGCCGCAATCACTTTTTCTCCACGAACATGGGCTGGCACCACAAGTCAAACACACATCCATGTATGGGGCGCTGTTGTTTTGGGTGGGCTCATTGCATCATTGCCCATTGCATTGGCATTGCGTATGCCTGGCCGAGCCCTTACACGACACGTGATTGCCTGCTCGCAAATTATGTTTTCGGGACTTTTCATCCACTTGTCCGGCGGACGAATAGAAACACATTTTCATATTTTTGGATCTCTGGCTTTTCTTGGGTTTTATCGCGATTGGCGCATCTTTATCGGCGCCACTTTAATCACCACCGTCGACCATTTGCTCCGCAGCAGATACTGGCCCGAATCGGTTTTTGGCGTCATGAGCGCTGCATGGTGGCGTCCTTTTGAACATGCGGCATGGGTTGTCTTCGAAGACATCTTCCTTATTCACGCAGCCATCGTGTCTTCGAAAGAAATGCGTAAAATAGCAGTCAAACGATCCGAATTGGAGTCTTCTCACGCCACGGTCGAAGACAAAGTTCACGAACGAACAGAGCAAGTCGAATCTCAAAAACGTCAACTCAACGAAATTAATTCCACATTAGAAAACCGCGTCAAAGAACGCACGTCAGAACTTGAAAAAGCCTATTCGCAACTTGAAGAAGAAATCGCTCAGCGTGCCGCCATTGAAAATCGTTTACGTCACGACGCCTTTCACGACGCTCTCACCAACCTGCCCAACCGCACACTTTTGCTAGACCGTGTGGGCCAATGTATCGAGCGTTCCAAACGTCAAGACAATTATTACTACGCCGTTTTGTTTATTGATTTAGATGGCTTCAAAACCATTAATGACAGCCTCGGCCATCAGGCTGGCGACAAGCTTCTCATCGCAATGTCGCATCGATTGCAAACCACCCTACGCGACCTTGATTCTGTCGCACGTCCCACCCAAGACACCACCGCACGATTGGGTGGCGATGAATTCGTCATACTTCTTGATGGCTTACACCAACCCGAAGATGCTGAAATCACTGCTCGCCGTATTTTAAAATACGTCATCCAACCTTTTGATATCAACGGACGTGAAGTGGTTGTAGGAGCCAGCATCGGCATTGCCGCAGGCAGCCATCACAAGGGCTATGACAAGCCCGAAGACATTATTCGAGACGCCGACACCGCGCTCTACCAAGCCAAAAGCAATGACAAAGGAAGCGTGGTTCAGTTCAACCAAAAAATGCTTGATGCCGCCATGGCCCGACTTGAAATCGAAAGCGATTTACGCAAAGCTTTCGATCTCCAGCAGCTCAGTGTTGTGTACCAGCCACTGGTGGAGCTTTCCACCGGAAAATTAAGTGGCTTCGAAGCCCTCATGCGATGGCATCACCCCCAAAAAGGGTGGATTCCACCCGATCGCTTTATCCCCATCGCCGAAGAAATAGGCCTCATCCAAATGCTTGGACAATGGATTCTGGAAGAAGCTTGCCGCCAATGCCAGCAGTGGCGAACCCTTTATCCGCAATGGTCAGAACTACGCATGAGTGTCAATCTTTCGATGCGGCAACTCAATGACGCAACGCTACTCACCACCCTTGACGATGCCTTGAGCAAAACACAATTACCCCCAGACAATCTCTGCCTAGAAGTGACTGAAAGCATGGTCATGGACAATCCGGAGGCCGTCTGCAATACACTGGACAATATTCGGGGTCGTCGCGTAAGCGTTCACCTAGACGATTTTGGAACAGGGTATTCCTCATTGAGTTGCCTTCATCGCCTGCCACTGGATGCCGTCAAAATAGACCGAACGTTTATACGTGATATGGCCCTTGATGAAAAACACGCCTCCACCGTTCAGGCCATCGTCACCCTCGCACACACCCGAGGCTTTAAAGTGATTGTCGAGGGCATTGAAAGCAACGACCAGCTCACCCAATTACGCGCCTTTCATTGCGATCTCGGGCAGGGGTATTATTTTGCGAAACCTTTGACTCAAAACGATGCAGAACAACTGCTGCATTCCAATCACCCATGGCTCACGACTCAGGCCGCGTAATTGCTTGGAAACCACCCCACGCCATCATCGTTATCGGCCCAAAGCCGCACGAGGTCTTGTCAGCGTTT
>JAZGFZ010000239.1:0-3224 GCA_036480015.1 Algisphaera sp.
AGTCGTAGTCGGTTGAAAAGATCACGGAAGGGGCGTCCTGCGGGAGGGGGGGGCTTGTGGAAGGAGGGGTTACGTTTATTTTCGGCAGAGTCGCGTAAAGGGTTGCACTACGCGAATGGGTTATCGGTCCCGGTCGTTTTTCTGCCAAATGGGACGTAGGGTGGGAAGCGTAAAACGCAAAGCCCTAAGTGCAAATCAGAACAGGCTTGAGACGTTTGATTTGCACGGAATAGGCGGTACGTTCGTTTCGGAGTCTTATTTTGAGTGATGGAACCGCTTTGGGAGGGCGTGGCGTGTCAAAAAAAGGGGCCAGAAGGCGAAAGTAGGTTTTTCGTCACTTAAGAGCCCACTTGGGTATTCTAAGGGAGTTGAGATCCATAAAACCCTTGAGCCTCCCTAGAGCCCCGCCATGCCTTTTATTCGTCCGTTGGTCATCTTTTTGTTTTTGGTTATTGCGCTGCCATTGGGCGGATGCTCGGTTAATCCTGCCACAGGACGCTTGCAGTTCAATGTGATTGGCGAGGCGAAGGAAATTGCACTGGGCGTGGATGCCCAGCCGCAGTTTCTGAATCAAAATGGTGGCGAAGTGCCTTCGGCACGGTTACGCAACTATGTCACTTCATTGGGGCACCGGTTGGCTGAGGTGAGCGAGCGGCCGCAATTGCCGTGGGAGTTTCATGTGTTGGATTCAGCCCAAATCAATGCGTTTGCATTGCCCGGCGGCAAGGTGTTCATCACCCGTGGCTTGTTGTCGCACATGAGTACCGAAGCGCAGTTGGCAGGGGTGTTGGGCCACGAGGTGGGCCATGTGACGGCCCAGCATGTGAGCACACGCATGTCGCGAGCGATTGGGCTTCAAGTGGGGTTGATCGCGGTGGGGGCGGCGGCGGCGATTAGCAATGAAAGTTGGTTGAATGTTTTGGGTGTGGGGGCGTCGGTGGGCGGGGGAGCGTATTTGCTGAAGTTTGGACGCGATCAAGAGAGCCAAAGCGATGAACTGGGTGTGCGGTACATGACAAAGCTGGGTTATGACCCACGGGCGCAGATTGAAGTGATGGGTATTTTGAAAGAAGCCTCAGGCGGTGGGCATGGAAGTGAATTTTTTGCCACCCACCCCTTGCCCGACACGCGAATCAAACGACTGGGCAAGCATTTGAAAAAGCACTACATCGAGGTGATGAGTCAGCCAGGCCTTAAAGTGGGGCGAGCCAACTTTCAGGCCAATGTGTTGGATGAGATTGCACGTATGCCATCGCCACGGGCAGGGCAGAAGCTACGAAAATAGAGGTTGTCACGGCAAGGCGGCATGTGATGGCCGGTGCGGATGTTTTTCTGTGGGTGCGGCTTTGTGCGTTGTGATTTTTTACATTTAACTTTTGATCTTGTCTTTTGCCCATGCCCGCTGCCTTTGACCCCTCTTCATCTTCAGACCCTGCGTGGGATGCCGCGCGTTTGAATGCTCCGCACGCGGTGGCCGACAAAGCCGCGCGGGTGGAGGAAATGTTTACGGCCATTGCGCCCAGTTATGACCTGAATAATCGCGTGCACAGTTTTGGACGCGATCAAGCATGGCGGCGGGCGACGGTGAAATTGGCGGATCTTAAGGCGGGGGATTGTGTGCTGGATGTGGCGTGTGGTACAGGCGACCTGACGCTGGCGTTCGCCCAAGCCCAGAAAAAATTGGAGTCCAATCCTCCGTCCGTCACGGGTGTGGACTTTACTTATGCGATGCTGCCTCTCGCAAAACAAAAAAGTACGGGCAAGCAGACGCGGTATGTGCATGGCGATGCCATGGCGCTGCCACTACCTGATGCCAGCGTGGATGTGGTGTCGATTGCCTTTGGCATTCGCAATGTCATCGACCCCGCGGCGGCATTGGCGGAGTTTGCCCGCGTGCTGCGTCCGGGTGGGCGGCTTATGGTGTTGGAGTTCACCGTGCCGCGCAACCCGGTGATGCGTTTGGGATACAACTTTTACTGCGGCTGGTTGATGCCACGCACCGCAACGCTGATTAGCGGTGATCGCAGCGGGGCCTACCGGTATTTACCGCGAAGCGTGAGCACCTTTGCCAGTGCCGAGCAATTGCGAAAAATGATGGCTTTGGCGGGGTTGGTCGGTGTTGAAACCACCTCGTTGACCTTGGGGATTGCCGCGTGTCATCGGGGCGTGAAGCCACGTTGAGGGCATTCTAAACCCCCTATGTTCACAAAAGAGGGGGTTTGGGACCACGGAATCTGGCCGGGTCCGATAAAGGGGTTAAAAGGGAGGCCAAAAAGATTTCATTCGCCTTGGCTTGGGCTGTTTGTGGAGTAACCTATAAGGAGCCGCTTTCAGAGGTGTAACGTTACAGCTCGGGAGATGTATTGTTTTTCAACCAGCGGCATGAGTGCATGTCTTTCATTTAGGAGATTTCGTTTTGAACCGTTCCCTTACCAATCGCTTTGCCATTCTTGCTGCAGCAGGCTTGCTGGTGCCAACTTTATCCGCCTCGGCCACGTCGGTGGTGTTCAACACCAACTTGGGCGCCATTGAGGTGGATCTGTTTGAAGCCGAAGCACCGCTGACGGTTGAAAATTTCCTTGGTTATGTTGACCGTGGTGAATACAACAACACCATCTTTCATCGCAACGTGCCTGGCTTCGTGCTTCAAGGTGGTGGTTTTACGCCCAACGGTGAATTTGCAACAGATCCTGTTGCGGCTCTTCCAGGTCGCCCCACGCAAGCACCTGTTCAAAACGAACCAGGTATTTCAAACACCCGCGGCACCCTTGCCTTGGCGAAATTGGGCGGAGACCCCAGCAGCGGCACCAACCAGTTTTTCTTTAACTTGGCAGACAACTCGCAAAACCTTGATAACCAAAACGGTGGCTTTACGGTGTTTGGCGAAATTACCCAAGGGCAAGGCATCGTCGATGCCATCGCCGCTTTGCCTACAGTGAACCTTGGCAATGGCACGCCTTTTTCGTCTTTGCCCACGCAAACACAAAAAACGGCAGCATCGCTTCGGGCTCCTGACCTTGTGATTATTGAAAGCATTGTTGCGACCCTAGCTCCCGTGACACCTGTTGTTCCCGTGACACCTGTTGTTCCCGTGACACCAGTTGTTCCTGTGACACCAGTTGTTCCTGTGACGCCAGTTGTTCCCGTGACGCCAGTTGTTCCTGTGACACCTGTTGTTCCCGTGACGCCAGTTACCCCCGTGACGCCTGTCGCGCCTGTGACTC
>JAZGFZ010000240.1:0-5607 GCA_036480015.1 Algisphaera sp.
GGACTCCAACCCCAACGCCGCAATGCCCTTGGTGGCCGCGGCCCGCATGGCTTCTTTAAACCCCGCCGCTCGCCGTGGCAGCTTCATTTCCACAATGGCCTTGCCCTGAGTCACCTCCACCCGCTGCACCATATTAAGCGTCACCACGTCACGTTTAAGTTCTGGGTCTTCCACTTGGCGTAACACCGCCAACACATCTTCTTGGGTTGCACTCATAGACAGAATCATAGGGCGATTGGGCTCTGCCTGAAAACGCCATAAGGCAGGGTTCTCAAGCAGAGCCCAGAGAACCTACATTAAGGCGATGCCTGCCCCTTTACCCAACACCTCATCTTCGCCCCGCCGCATTGTGGTGGGAATCACCGGCGCCAGCGGCGCGCTGTATGCCGCCCGGCTTGTCCAATTGCTCGTCGCAGCCAACATTGAAACGCATTTGATTGTTTCGGCCTTGGGCCAACGACTCCTGCGTGACGAATTGGGCCTAGAACGTGTCGACCTCGCCGCTTTGGCAGGCACCTCCAACGACCCTCCCAACCTCATGGTGCATCACGCCAAAGACGTGGGAGCCACCGTGGCCAGCGGAAGCTTTCAACACAACGGCATGATTGTGTGCCCTTGCTCAAGCAACACGCTTGCTGCGATTGCCAGCGGCAACGCCCAACATCTCATTCATCGCGCAGCCCATGTCGCCCTGAAAGAACGCCGCAAGCTGGTGCTGGTTCACCGCGAAATGCCCTTGTCACTCATCGACATACGCAACATGGCCGCAGTCACCGAAGCGGGCGCCATTGTGGCCCCGGCCAACCCCGGCTTTTACAAACGTCCCCAAACCCTCGAAGCCCTCGCCGATTTCGTGGTCGGCCGCTGCTTGGATTTACTCGACGTGCCACATGATTTAGACATCCGCTGGTCTGGCGCTGTGACAAAACGCTAAATGCACCGTCAAGCCGCTAATCTTGAGGCAAGCCTTCTGGGCAAACAGTGCGGCCGCCGCCCACGATGGGTTGGATTCGTAAACGGGTTCAACGCGTTACCCTAAAATTTAAGCTTGATGCAGCACCACGCTTTACCTGAGAATCGAACCCGCCCCACAACCGCCCTTTGTTAACCATGACCGCCCACCCCGCCCCCACGCCGCTTCTTCCCCAGCTTGCAGCCTTGGGCCGCGACATCAAACTGTCGCACACCGTGTTTGCGTTGCCCTTTGCCGTGCTGGGAGCGGTGCTCGCAGCCACTTACCGTGGCGTGGGTTTGTCCATGGGCGAAATAATTTTGGTGCTTGCATGCATGGTGCTGGCCCGCACCTTTGCCATGACCTTCAACCGTTTGGCCGACGCCGCGCTCGATGCTCAAAACCCACGCACGCAAAACCGCGCCGTGGCCAGCGGTCGCGTGTCTCGCCAAGTGGCCCTTGCCACCCTGGGAACAACCGCACTGGGATTCATCGCCGCATCAGGCGGCTTTGCACTGTTTTACGCCAACACATGGCCGCTTTTTTGCTCCCCCGCCGTGCTTGCCTTGCTCGCGGTTTACAGCTTGACCAAACGCTTCACTTGGGCATGCCATCTGGCACTGGGCTTGGCACTGGCCATTAGCCCCGTGGCCGCAGCCCTGGCCATTTGCCCTGCCTATCTCTCCCAACCCACGCCGTGGCTCATCGCCCTCATGGTGGCGTTGTGGGTGGCTGGCTTTGATGTGATTTACGCCCTGCAAGACGTCGCGGTCGATCGCGCCCAAGGGTTGTTTTCAATGCCTTCACGCTTAGGAGAAAACAACGCCCTTTGGATCAGCCGCGCATTGCACCTGCTAAGCATGGCCGCCCTTGTTGCCGCGGGCGTTGCCAGCCTGCCCTTAAACCAAACCTTTGGCATCGCCACCGCAGCAACCGCCGCGCTGCTCCTGTTCGAACACGCCTTGGTATGGCGATCAAAACGCAACCACCTCAACATGGCCTTCTTCACCGTCAACGGCATCATCAGCTTGCTGTTGGGCGCCGCAGGATGCTGGGACGCCTGGCATTTTTCGAGATAAAGCCAACACCCTTCTTCGCTTCAACAACACTCTCAAAACACCAAACGAAAACAAAAAAACCCGCCACTTGGGCGGGTTCGTTTGATCTTTATGATGGTTTAGTGCAGCGTCAAGCCTAATTTTCAGGGCAACGCGTTGAGTTCGCTTGCGAACCCAGCCCACCGCGGGCGGTGCCCGCACCGTTTGCCCGACTATTTTCTTAAGACACTCACCCTAGGATTAAGGCTAAACGGCGCACTCGTGCAGCGTCAACATCACCATGCAAAGTGAGCGAAAGCCTTGTTGGCTTCAGCCATGCGGTGGGTTTGGTCACGCGTGTTCATGGCACGGCCTTCACCACGGTAAGCCTCCATCAACTCGCGACCCAAACGCAAGTGCATGGGCTTGCCTTTTTCAGCACGGGCAGCGTTAATGATCCAACGAAAGGCCAGACTTTGCTTGCGACTGGGCTTCACCTGCATGGGCACCTGATAGTTGGCACCGCCCACACGCTTGCTGCGAACCTCAACGTTTGGTCGCACATTGTCAATCGCCTTGCGAAACACGTCAATGGCGGTGTCTTCGCTGTCGTCTGGAAGACGTTGTTCAATTTCTTCAAGCGCCATGTAAACCACACGCTGGGCACGGGTTTTTTTGCCGTCTTGCATGATGCAGTTGATAAAGCGTGACAATGTTTTGTCGCCAAACTTCGGGTCAGGTTTAAGTTGCGCTTCTGATGCTGTAAATCCACGTCCCATGGGGGAGTCTTCCTTTCGGGCGGCGGGGAGAGCCAAGCCAGTTGTTATGAGCCAAGGCCCTTAACAAAAACTCAGACTGTCTCTCTTTCACCGATGCACAAGGCACCGATTACTGCCGGTTTCTAAAAAAACGCCCAAGCAACCACTGCTTGAGCAAATCGTTGAGTTGTCTTTTTACAATGACTAAATCGCACCCCTTGGTGCTATGTCAAGGTTCTCTTGCGGGTCCAGCTCGCCGCAGGCGGAGCCTGCACCCTTTGCCGTCAAGACTTAACTCAAAAATTAAATCTTAACGGTGCGCTAGCCTTAGCCCTTAGGCTTTTTCACGCCATACTTCGAGCGGCCACGCTTGCGGCCATCGACACCCAAGGTGTCCAATGCGCCACGCACAATGTGGAATCGCACACCCGGAAGGTCGCGAACCCGACCGCCACGCACCAGCACAATGCTGTGCTCTTGCAAGTTGTGGCCTTCGCCGCCGATGTAGGCGGTCACTTCTTTGCCGTTGCTCAAACGCACACGGGCCACCTTACGAAGCGCCGAGTTGGGCTTCTTGGGGGTCACCGTCTTCACCTGCAAACACACACCACGCCGCTGAGGGCATTGGTCTAGGTCTTTCACCTTAGACTTGAACTTAGGTGTGCGGCGGGGTTTACGAACAAGTTGGTTAATAGTCGGCATCGGCTGGGTCTTTGGGGGATCGAAGTAGAGTCCGGGAGTATACCAAAACCCGCCTCGGTCGCGAGAGAGCTTCTTGCAAGCCCCTCTTGTGGGCCTAAAAAGAGCCATCAGAGATCCTAACGCGGCTGCGCCTCTGCCTAGGACACGCCCGCAGACACATCCCCCGCCGACACGGTTTGAGCCAGCACCTGCTCCAAGGCATCCACATGCTTGCGCATGCTCAGCGCGTCTTCCAGCCCATCACACGCCGCAGCGCAAGCGGCTCGAAATGCCGAATCGGCCATTTGCTCCAAAGCTTTGGCCAGCGCATCGCAGTCGCCAGGATCTTCCAACACAATCCCCCGCGGCGGGGCATTGGCTGGCCGCAACCACGCGCTGGCTCCATTAAATCTTGTGGTGATGGCAGGCTTGCCCACCATCAACCCTTCCAGCACCACCTTGCTTGCCGGGTCGTACCACGTGGGCAACACCACCACATCGGCCGCCGCGTAAGCCCCCGCCATGTCCGCCACCGGGCCAAGCACCCGCACGCAGTCGGCCAAACCTGCGGCATCCCATTGGGTTTGTGTTTGAGAATTAAAACGCCCCGCCAGCAACACCACCACCGGCCTGCCCGCGGCTTGGGGCAATCGCTTCACCGCCTCAAACAATGCGGCGTATCCCTTGAGCGGCGGATTCATCGCGGCGAATAAAAACACAACCTCAGCATCATCCAGCCCAAGTTTTGCTCGCTCATCACAACGCAGCTGCAACCACGCCGCAGCATCACGCCCCGCCGCAGGCGACACCGCCGCATTGGGAATCACCGCCATGCGATCAGCAGGCAAGGCGTAATGTGTTTCAAGCTGCCGAACCACATAATCGCTAATCGCCACCACTTTTTGAACGCCCTTGTCTGCAAAAGCTTGGCGCTCATAGCGCCGCAGCATTTGCTGCTTAAGATTCAACGTCAACTCAATCCGTTTGCGAAAGCGCCCCAACGCCGATGCCCGGCGAGCCATATTGCGCTGCTGCGCCTCGCACACCGTGCCGCCACGCGGCTGCATCACACAAGCCGCCGCCGCCGTGGTCACCGACAAACTGCTGTCAAACACACCCGCATCAAGCTGCGTTTTAACGAATCGAACGAAGGCCAAAAGCCGACGTGCCGAAGACGAACGCCGCGCCGACAAACGACGAACCCCCACACCTTGCGCTTCAAGCAAAGCCGCCGTTGTGTTCGAGCAAGCCCCCGCAATCAGCGTGACATCATGCCCGCGAGCCACCAACTCATCCATCATTTGCTGGGTGCTGCGTTCATTGCCCCCTGCCGCAAGATCAAACGACTCAATCACCACCGCCAATCGCATGGGCAACACCCCGCCACTCATGCTTGCGTCGCACCATCAGAATCCGCAAGCGGTAAGGTCTTTTCGATTAACTGCGCCGCGGCGTCAAACACCTGAGACACAGTGATTTGCCGCATGGCATCGGGTGCTTCAGGGTCAGCCGCCACCAACTGCTGTTCGTGGGCAAAGCCAATTTCTGTCCATGCAGGATTGGTGGGGCCAAACAAAGTCACCACCGGCACCTCCAGCGCCGCCGCCAAGTGCCTGGGGCCCGTGTCGTTGGTCACCACCAAACGGCAGCGCTTCATCACACTCTTCAACTGACTCACCGTGGCCCCCGTCTTTAAAAGATCAATCACCCGACACGGCGCCGCACCCGCCACACGAGCCACCACCTCACGCTCATCGGGGGCCCCGGTCACCGCCACGGCAAACCCCAATTCATCATGCAACCGACCCGCCAATTGAGCAAAACTTTGCGGAGCCCATCGTTTCTCTATTTTCGCAGCCCCCGGATTAAGCAACACCACAGGCCGCCCCTTGGCCGACTCCAACAACGAAGCCGCCCGCACATCGTCTTCAGGCCGGGTGGCCACCTGCATCTTGTGATCCCCTTCGCAAGCCACCGCACCAAGATAGTGAGCCAAGCTCAAGTAATAATCAATCGCAGGCACCGGCACATAGGCCTTGCCATCGTGGCGCGACACCAAACGATCCGTCAACAACACGCCCCGGCCATCACGGTCATAGCCCACACGACGCTTAATACCCGACATCGCAGCCAATGCCGCACTGCGAAAACTATTGGGCAAAAGCACCGCCGTGTCATA
>JAZGFZ010000241.1:0-13128 GCA_036480015.1 Algisphaera sp.
CCGCTCCGCACGCCAGCCGCCAGACCTCCTTCGCGGGGCCTTTGGGGGGGGGCGGGGGCGGCGTCGGGCTTCGCCGACGACCGAGGGCTGTTTTTTGGGCTTGGTTTGTGTGGTTCCTTTTTTGCGCCTTTTTGTGGGTGTGGGGGGAGGGGGCGGCGTCGAGCTTTGCCGACGGCCGGTTTTCTGTGGGGATTGTGGGATTTCTTGGATTGTGGGTGGGGCTGTTTCTTGGATGTGGCTGGCATCTGTTATCTTTCGCGCTGTTGTAATTTCTTGTCCCAACCCCCTAAACGTGGAGGCTGCCATGGCCACTTCTGATGATCCAAAGAAAATTGTGCTTGCTTATTCGGGCGGGCTGGACACGTCCATTATTTTGCCTTGGCTTAAAGATCGCTATCCCGGGGTAAAATTGGTGTGTTTTGCGGCCGAGTTGGGGCAGGGCGATGAGCTCGAAGGCATTGAGAAGAAGGCCTATGCCAGCGGGGCCGACGAAGTCATCGTGAAAGATTTGCGTGAAGAATTTGCTCGGGATTATTGCTATCCCATGATTCGGGCCCACGCGGTGTATGAGAGCGACTACTTGTTGGGCACCTCGATCGCGCGGCCGCTGATCGCCAAGCACCAAGTGCTGGTGGCCAAGCAAACCAAGGCCGATGCGGTGGGCCACGGGGCCACGGGAAAGGGCAATGACCAAGTGCGTTTTGAACTCACTGCCCGAGCGCTCAATCCAAAACTCAAAATTGTGAGTCCTTGGAAAGACCCACAATTCATCGCCGATGGTTTAACCGACCGCGAGACGGCGATTGCTTATGCCAAAAAGCACAAGATCCCCATCGATCAAACCACCAAGAAAATCTACAGTCGCGACCGCAACCTTTGGCACATCAGTCATGAAGGCGCTGAGATTGAAGATCCTGCCCAAGAGCCCAACTGGAAAAATTGCTTGGTCATGAGCGTGCCCGTTGAAAAAGCGCCCAACAAAGCCCAGTATGTCACCGTGGGTTTTGAAAAAGGCAACCCCGTGAGTGTGGACGGCAAAGATTTCAAAAAAGCCCCTCACGAGCTGATCGCACTGCTCAACAACATGGGCGGTCAACACGCCGTGGGCACCACCGTGCTTACGGAAAACCGCTTGGTGGGTATGAAAAGCCGTGGTGTGTACGAAACCCCCGGCGGCACGATTTTGTACGAAGCCCACAAGGCTCTCGAACAATTGTGTCTCGAACGTGATCTGTATCACGAGAAAATCAAACTGTCATACCGCTATGCCGAGCTTACCTACAACGGTCAATGGTTCCACCCTTTGCGCGAAGCCTTGCAAAGCTTCATGGATGAAGCCAACCGCGTGGTCACCGGCACGGTGAAAGTCAAGCTTTACAAAGGCACCGCCATGGCGATTGAAGCCGAGTCGCCTCAAAGTTTGTATGACGAAAAACTCGCCAGCTTTGCGATGGACGGGTACGACATCACTGCGGCGCGTGGCTTCATCGATCTATTTGGTTTGCCCATGCAGGTGCGTGGCATGAAGCAAAAAGTTCGTTTGTAAAAACGCCGCCTGAAAAAACAAGAATAGCGCAAGGGCGTTTTTCGACGGCAACGCCGTTTGGGAAACGCCCTTTTTGCATGGGTTGTTTGCCGGGGTTTAGCCGTTGCGCCAGGCGTCCCAATAGCCTGTGAGACGCCGGGTGAATGCGGCGGGGGTTTCGGCTCGCAAAAGCGATGCGTTTTTCTCGATTTTGGCTTGAATCGCCGTGATGTGTTCTTCCAGTCGCTTTTGCAAGGCGTCGTGGCCGTCGCATTGAGCCAGTGTGAGCTCAAGTTTTTTTAGTGTGGCGAGACGGTCGGCATCGCGAGCGATTTGCGTGGCCACGCGGCGTGGGGCCGTGATGGCTTCGGGCCACAGGCGTTCGAGGTAGCGTAATTGGTCACGCAAAGCCCACGCCCCTTGGGCATGGCCGGTGGCGGCCAAACGGTGTGAGCGGCGCAAGGCGGGCGCAATGGCGTCAAAGTCCATCGCAGGCAGGTGCCAATGGCTTGCTCGCATGCGCAGGTCGGCCAAGTCGGCCATCACTCGCAGGCGGACAGGCTCGCGGCGGGTCCGTTTGGGGCGGGGCTTTGCTTGGCCCGTTGGGTTCAACAAAGCATCAGGCATTGATAGCTGCGGTTTGTTGGCAGCCAAGCGGGACAGCGTGCGAATGGCGGGTTGATCCGCATGTTTGTCCAGCGTGTTGAGCTTGCGCAAGATGCGGCCCACCGCGGCATGCTCACGCACAAAGGTTTGCGTGTCGAGGGGGCCACGAAACAGGCCCAACAATGCCCGCAGTCGGTAAAGGTCTTGGCGTGCGGCCGCGACCTTGGGCTTGCCCGAACGATCCAGCGAGGCCGCGGCATTATCCAAGCAAGCCAAGCTTGCCCGACGGATAAATTTCACCAAGGATTCGCGTCGTTTAAGGGAGGGGCGTGACATGGGCAGATCTTCAATCTGAAATGGCTTACTGAAACGGGATATCCAGCGAAAAACTCAACACCTGTTCTTGGTCGGCGTCTTCGGCCTCCAAGGGGATACTTAAATCCAGTGCAAAGGGCGCTTGGCTCAACATGGGAATGGCCAATCGAATGCCAACCCCCACACTCACGCGCCATGGTTCAAGCCCCGATTCATTGGTGAGCAAACCTTGGTCGGTGAAAATGACGCCGCGTAAAATACGGTCCATCAAAGGCACTTCGTACTGCAAGCCTGTGAGTAGTTGGAAATCGCCACCCACCGCATCGGTGCTTGCCGTCAACGTGTTGGCCCGAATGCCGCGTGGCCCCACCCCGCGATTGCGAAAACCGCGAAAGCTTGAGTGCCCGCCGGCGTAAAAGCGTTCGAAAATAGGCGATTCATTTTCTTCGAAAATCTGGCCCGCCTCAAAGCTAAATCGCAGCACACTGCGGCGATCTAAAACATCGGTGCTCATGGTCCAAAATTTGTTGTAGTTCAGCTTTGCACGCGTGAAGTCGTAATCGCCGCCAAAGGTGCCCACGCGTTCCACCGACACCACGGTGCGGCTGCCACGCGTGGGAAACAATCCGCTATTGGTGGTGTTGCGGATGACGCGAAAGCTTGCCCCTGTGACCAAGTTGGTTCCCTCGACATCAAACACGTCGAGTGTTGCGTCGTTCGCGACATCTCGAATACGTACGTTTTCAGCCCGGGCTCGCACTTGGGCCGACCACACATCGCCAAAACGATGGCCTAAGCCCATGCGTGCCCCGCTGCGCCGTTCTTCGTAATCGCCACGGTCGCTTTCTCTGAAAAACAGCTCTGTGCTCAGGAAATAAGAGGTGTCTAAAAAGTGAGGGTCGCTTAACCCCACTGAATATTGACTGTTTCGGCTGCCGGGGCTCAAGGTGAGGTTGAACGTTTGCCCGCCGCCGCGAAAAGCTCGGTTGCTTAAAAAATCGCCCCAGCTTTCAGGCACGTCGGTGATGTCGAAATTGCGTTGCGTAATCGACACGGCCCCCAGCAATCCGTCGTCACTGCTGAGTGTGGCGCCCAGTGAAATTTCACCGGTGTTTTGCTCAGACACCTCCACCAGCACATCACGTTGGGGGTCGTCGGGATTGCCCAGCACGGTGACGGACCCATCGCGAAAAAGGGGGCTTTCAACCAATCGTCGGCGCGAGTCATCTAGACCCGCACGGTTAAAGGGTCGGCCAGGATCCAAGCCGCGTAGTTCGCGCAAAATAACTTTGGTGCGTGTGAGTCCATTGCCCCGCACAGTCACTTTGCCCACGGTCGAGGGCGTGCCTTGATGGATACGCACCACAAGGTCAACCGTGTCGTTGGAAGCGTTGAAGATGCGGTCGATGCCGTTTTGGCCATCACTGCGGCGAACCAGTCGGGTTTCGAGATAGCCCAGGTGGCCATAAAGATTGCGAATGCTGGCGATCGACTTGGCCACCACACGGTCTGAAAACGCATCGCCGGGTTGCACGGCGAGGTTCAAGCGAATTTGGGCGTCGGTGAAAATCAACGGCGTGGGGGTGTCTGATTCAACACGAATGTCGCCCACAGTCCAGCGCGGGCCTTCTTCAATTAAAAAGGTCACCAATGCGTCTTTTTGGTCGGGCGACACATCAATGCGGCGGTCGACTTGTGCTTCGAGATAGCCACGGTCGGTGTAATAGTCGCGCAGTTGGGCGGCATCAAGTTGCAGTGCGTCGCGATTCACCACGCGTCCATGGCCTAAAATGGGAAACCACGCCTTGGCTTTCACTTGTTTGCGTAGGGCTTTGTCGGGAAATGCGACGTTGCCTTCAAAATGCACGCCGCGAATGCGAATACGCGGCCCTTCACGCACCACCAGCACCAGTCGGCGGTCTTGGGCCAAGATGCCTTCATCCACCGACACGTCGGTTACAAAATAGCCTTCTGCTTCATAGGCGTCGCTAATTGCTCGGCAGGCTCGGTCAATCAAAAAACGATCCACCGGGTCGCCTATCCGCAGCACCACTTGGGGCATTAAATCAATTCGGTCGATGGCTCGATTCCCGCGAATTTCCACACCGGTGAGAATGGGCAGTTCTTCCAATTGGTAAACCAGATCAACACCTTGGGCACCCCCCGAGGCATGACTCACTTGGGCCGTGACGGCTCCAAAATGGCCCAGCGAGTTAATTCGCACGATGTCAGCTTCAACCACTTGGGGGTCATAAAGCTGGCCCACCTCGATGCGAAGGGAGTTTTCGACCAAATGGGGCTCAATTTGATCCAATCCTTGAATTTGAACCGACCGCACCAACTGCCCTGCGGGGTCAAAAAGGGCTGTAGGCTGGCCTGCGGCTGTTTTTCCGGCCATCAACACCGCCACTGCCAGCGTGGCGCAGCAAAAACACCACAGGCCAGATCGAAGGCCAATGCCGGGAGGCGGGTGCAAAATCAAACGGGTCGCGCTAGGCAAAGACAGCAATAGGGGAAAGGGGGCTTGAGAAAGGTCGTGCAAGGCTGGTCACGCCGGTTGCGCCAAACGCAACGCCACGATTAAGCGTTATGTGAGGAAGTCTAATCGAAACCCGTCGGCGGCCCGTCGATAGGATATGCCTTTGGCCCCAACACGGTCGCCTTGTCGCGCCGCCAGACGCTCCCTAAACTCCTGTGTCTGGCCGCGCGATGGGGATCGCCCCCGGCCATCATCCCGCCTGCCGCCCGATCCGCTGCCACCCGCGTGGATCCCCAAGAAGGAACCTTGTTTATGAGTACCGCCACCCAGGCCTCCAATTCGACCGCCGATGCGGAGCCCGATGTTTTTGCGGGGCTCAACGATGAAAAGCTTCATGACATGCTCTACAGCATGATGTTGATCCGCCGTTTTGAAGAGCGGACCATGCAGGCCTATCAACAGGCCAAAATCGGCGGCTTCTGCCACATTTACATTGGCCAAGAAGCCACCGCCGTGGGCTCAATCGGGGCTTCAAATGGTGACGACCCCATCGTTACGGCTTACCGCGACCACGGCCATGCCTTGGCCCGCGGCATGAGCCCCAACGCTTGCATGGCTGAGATGTACGGTCGGGTCACCGGATGTGCCAAGGGCAAGGGCGGATCCATGCACATGTTTGACAAACCTCATGCCATGTTTGGCGGCCACGCCATTGTCGGCGGCCAAAACCCCTTGGGCTGCGGGTTGGGTTGGGCGATTCAATACAACAGCGAATCCAAGGTGGCCTTGTGCTACATGGGCGATGGAGCGCTTAACCAAGGTGCCACCCACGAAGCCATGAACATGGCTTCGGTTTACAACCTGCCTTTGATTTTTGTGCTTGAAAACAACGGCTATTCCATGGGCACCGATATTTCACGCGGCACCTCCATGGCCTTGGATCAAAAATCGCGGGCCGAAGCCTATGGCCTGCGGTACTTCGAATGCGATGGCCAAGACGTTTTAGACACCTATCGCACCTTCAAAAAAGCCGTCGATGGCGCTCGCAATGCCCGTCCGGTGAATTACAACGAAAAAACCGGCAAGCGTGAAAGCCTGCCCACCTACAGCCGAGAAGGCCGATCGCCCGGACCGGCCTACGTCAATGTCAAAACCTACCGGTATCAAGGCCACTCGATGAGCGACCCGCAGAAATACCGCAGCAAAGACGAAGTGGGACAAAAGCAAGACGTAGATTGCATCAACCGCTTGGTGGTGCAGTTGCAAGATGCAGGACGCATCACCGAGGCCCAGTGCGAAACCTTGGACAGCAAGGCCAAGAAAATCAGCAAAGAAGCCATTGCCTTTGCCGAATCATCGCCCCCCATGCCCATCGAAGAATTGTTCACCGACGTGTATGCCAATCCGTTTGGCCCCTACAAAAAAGGCGAGCCCAATCCCGAATTTGCCTAAGCATTCGACGGCTTCGTGCCGCTGCATCGACTGTTTTGAATCCGACTTGCTTGAACTTGTTTAGACAGATCAAAGAAAGAACCTCATGGTTGCCAACGACCGTAAAATTCAATATCGCGAAGCCCTCCGTCAAGCCATGGAAGAGGAGATGCGCACCGACGACCGCCTTTTTCTCATGGGCGAGGAAGTGGCCGAATACAACGGGGCCTACAAAGTGAGTGAGGGCATGCTCAAAGAGTTTGGCCCGCGCCGCATTGTTGACAGCCCGATTAGTGAAACCGCTTTTGCAGGCTTGGGGGTTGGCGCTGCCATGTATGGCCTCAAGCCCATCATTGAGTTCATGAGCTGGTCGTTTTGCTTGGTCAGTGCCGACCAAATCATCAACAACGCTCCCAAAATGCTCTACATGAGTGGCGGTCAATTTGGCTGCCCCATTGTGTTTCGGGGCAACAACGGTGCGGGTGGCCAACTGGGCTCCACCCACAGTTGGAGCGTTGAAAGCATGTTCAGCAGCGTGCCGGGCCTCAAACTGGCGGTGCCCGCCACCCCGCGTGACGCCAAGGGCCTTCTGAAAGCCGGTATCCGTGATCCCGACCCTTTCTTTAACCTTGAATCAGAACGCATGCTGGGCATGGGCGCTCACGGCGACAAAGACTTCTCGCGTTATCTGCACGGCGGCTTGTGGGCCCCGCCCGAAAACGACGACAACTTTGTCATCGAGCTGGGCAAAGCTGAAGTGATGAAAGAAGGCACCGATTGCACCGTGGTCAGTGCAGGCCGCCCGGTTCACTTTGCCCTTGAAGCCGCCGAAGCGTTAGAAAAAGAAGGCATCAACCTTGAAGTCATCAACTTGCGAACCTATCGCCCCTTTGACATTGAAACCGTGGCCCGCAGCGTGAAGAAAACCGGCTACTGCGTTGTGGCCGACCAAAGTTGGCCTTTTGCCAGTGTGGGCGCCGAAGTGGCGGCTCAAATTTATGAGCATTGCTTTGATGACCTGGACAACGCCGTCAAGCGTGTGCATAACGACGATGTGCCTGCCCCTTACAACCGTGAAATGGAGCAGGAAATGCTACCCAATGCACGCAAGATCACCGAGGCGGTGCGTCAGGTCACCTACAACGCTTAACCGCAGCTTGTTTGAATGAAAATAATTTGAATGGAAACACGGCCCCGGCTTTATCGCCGGGGTTTTTCATTGGGTGCGGTGCCGCATCGTGCTGGGCGCGATACTATTTGACCCCGCCGCGTCGTGATGCCTGTCAACGCTCACGCACTTGGATGCTTTGTTTCAAAAAAGCCCAAGACTTTGTCGGCCATGCTTTTTCATATTCCCCCATTTTCTGGAGCCTTCTTATGCCCATCACCATCGCCATGCCCCGTTTGTCTGACACCATGGAAGAAGGCACGCTGCTCAAATGGAATGTAAAAGTGGGCGACGCCGTTTCGTCGGGCGATGCCATTGCCGATGTGGAAACCGACAAGGCCACCATGGAAGTGCAAGTGTTCGACGATGGCGTGGTGGCCAAACTGGGCCTTGAAGAAGGCGCCACCGTGCCCGTGGGCAACATGATTTTGATTTTGGCTGAAAAAGGCGAAAGCGCCGAAGACGCCATCAAAAACGCCGATATGCCTGAGGCTGGGGCGCCTGCCGCCACCGAAGAAGCCTCGCCTGAAACCTCAGCCCCCCCAGCCCCAACCGCACCGTCGAAAACGGGCGGTGGCAGTGTTCGTGTGTCGCCACTGGCCCGCAAATTGGCCGACGAACACGGCGTTGATCTCCAAGCCCTTTCAGGCTCGGGCCCCGATGGCCGCATCATCAAGCGTGACGTGCTGGCTGCCGCAGGGCAGCAAGGCGGCGGCGGGGCAGCACCATCGGCGGCGCCTGTTGCGGCCGCCGCACCTTCGGCCCCGGTGACCCCGTTGCCTGCAGCAGGCCTCGAAGCCAAAACCATTTCGCTCACCGGCATGCGAAAAACCATCGCCAAGCGGCTGGTCGAAAGCAAAACCACCGTGCCACACTTTCAGGTGTCGGTGGCGGTCAACATGGATCCCCTGATGGAGCTTCGCAAAACCATCAACGGTCAACTTGAAAGCCAAGGCATCAAGCTCAGCATCAACGACTTTGTCACCCGGGCCGTGGCCATGGGCTGCGTGGAGAATCCCTCTGTGAACAGCAGCTGGAACGGCGACAGTATTGTTCAGCACGGCACGGTGAACGTGGGCGTGGCCATTAGCCTGCCCGAAGAAAAAGGCGGCGGTCTTTTGGTTGCCACCTTGCGTGACACCCACCAAAAAGGCCTTCGTCAGATCAGTGCCGACATAAAACAATTGGCTCAAAACGCCCGCAGTGACAAAGGTCTCACCGTTCAAGAAATGAGCGACAGCACCATCACCATCAGCAACTTGGGCATGCCTCAATATGGCGTCACGCAATTCACCGCCATTGTGAATCCACCCAACGCTGCCATCATCGCGGTGGGGGCGGCCATTCAAAAACCCGTCGTTCGCGATGGCGCGATTGTGATTGGCAGCGAAATGAATGTGACCTTGAGCGGTGACCATCGCACGATTGACGGCGCCGTGGGTGCTCAATATTTGGCCACCGTCAAACGGCTCTTAGAAAACCCTGCCGCACTTTTGGTGTAATGTATTTCCGCCATTTTGGCGACGTAAAATAGAATATAAAAACAACGAACCTCGGCTCCTTGAGCCGAGGTTCGTTGTTTTTGAAAAAAGCCATAAAGATGAAACGCTTAAGCGTGTTGCCCGGTTAAACCGTCTCGAAATAATTGAACGGCTTGAGAGAAGTTGCGTCTCGCGTGTTTTTATTGGTCATTTCAATGAAATCCAAGCCAGATCCTCATCGAAACACGCTTGGATGGCTATTGCAGCCACTTTTAAAACATTCCGAGTGCCTTTCTTATGACTTCATCTTTTTGCCGTTCTCACGTTCCTCACCTCTTAGCTGGCGTGGCCTTGGCCCTTCCCGCAACATTTGCCCAGGGTGACATTTACGACCACGATTTTCAAAAACGTGTGGGTGACCGCGCTGTTTTTGAAACGTCTGGTCCGGCTTGCGAGGTCAATGGCCAAAAGGTGAAAAATGAAAATGGCGATGCGTTTCTTGACGCAGTGAAAATGCCTGATGGGACGGTTTACACCGAGTTTTACCGGCCTGTCGTGGTGCATGATTTCACCTACAAACAAGGGCAAGGTAAGGATTTTATGGTTAAAGGCGGCCCGCTCATCACCGAGGGATTGCCTGGTAAACATGTCATTGGTCACATGGTGAAAGACGGAAGTGTCAAAAAGATCACCCCCGCCGACGCTTCTGCGTTTAGCGACTTGCTACGCGACACGTTTGCCAACAGTAATCTCAACAGCCTCTTTGACATCGGCGGTGCGAATCCTGATTTTGATTTTATTATTGAATTCAACATCGCACTTAAAGACAATGATCCAGAGCCCGATGATTTAGGCGAGTTGTTGTATTTTGAGCGAGGCCGAAACGGTGGCAATTCATGGCTCACCATTCAGGCTGTTGATGAAAACGGCGCGGCCTTGGGGCCCGCCTTGGCCATTAGCCCTTATGAAACACTTAAAACATCGCCGCCTGTGATGATTTGGGCCCAACACGATCAATATGTGGGGGCCGTCGAAATTGATATCAGTCGGCTGGGGGTTTCCGAAACACGGTTTTTACGAGTTCGAAAAACCCTTCACAGCGACAGTGGCTGGTATGACCCTGCCGACAAAGCCATCGACTACAACCCTGACTTTAAGTTCATGGCGGTGATCACCCACCCGGCGCACTTGGCCTATTCACGGGCTCAATATGACTGATGGTTTTTAGGCCAGTGCCGAGTATCCCGAACCGCTTTGCGATGCAGGGGCGTAGGCTTGGGCCGCGAAAAACGCGGCGCTTTCTTGACTGAACGTTTGACTGACAGCCAAGGTGGTGGAGCTGGTTTGATTTAACGAAATTACGGAACTGGAAGAAGATGAATACGATGCGGCGCTTGCTTCGGAGCTGCCGCCCGAACCGCTGGCCAACGCGCCTAATAAACCCAAGAGTTCTTCGGTGCCGTCTTGGTCGGTTTTGCCAAACAGGGTTTGAAGAATGAGAAGTAAAACAGCGGCCTTAAGCATGTCGCCAAAAGAATCGCCGCTTGCAAAGCTTGCGGCGCTTGATGAGCTTTGTGAACTTTGCGAGGACGCCACAAATGAGGTGCTGGAAGATTGGGTCATCACCGCCGAGGTGGATGATGCCGCTGTCCCGCTGGCTTGAACGGCATAGGCGGGTGAAGGCGAAGCAGGGGAAATGGGCGAAGTCATGACAGGTCTCAGGTAGGGCAGAATGCCCGGAACCTTGCCTTGTCAATGGTTCGATGCGTCAATTTCTTAAGAGAGGTCCGTAAGGCCTTTTGGGTAAGCCTATTGCGTGGTCCTCTGGCGATATTGGGGCCTTGTGGGTTTGTAGCGATTGAGGCGTGGACACAACATTTTCGAGGTCTTCTTTTACGAAAGCCCCAGCTTGGTGCGTATTTCAGCTTGCACCGCATTGCGATCTTGGGTGCCATCGACATGAATGGCCAAGCCTTTTGCTTCGAACATGCGAAGGGCGGGCACTGTTTTACCGTTGAAATCCTGAAGTCGTTTTTTGAGTGACGCTTCATTGTCGTCGGCCCGAGCAATGAGGGGGCCGCCGCACACATCGCAGGCGTCTTTTTTCTCAGGGCGATGGAAAAACAGGTTGTAATCCAGTCCGCAATGTCCGCAGATGCGACGGGCTAAGGCTCGCTCCATGGTGATCTGCTGGGGAACATCGATGTAAATGACCTTGTCGATGCTGTAGGTTTCTAAAAAGAAGCGGGCTTGTTCAATGTTGCGCGGGAAACCATCAAGAATGAATCCGTAATTCCAGTCGTGTTCATCGAGCCGTCGGCGAATGATGGTTTCGACAATGTCGTCGGGTACAAGGCTGCCAACCTCGATGAGGCGTTTGATGCGGGCTGCGAGTTTGGTGTGAGCTTGCACATGCCATCGAAAAATGTCACCCACTGAAAAGTGCGTGAGGTCGAAGTCTTTTTTGAGCAGTTTGGCTTGGGTGCCTTTGCCAGAGCCTTGGGGGCCCATGATGATGTATTTGCGCATGGTTTGGCATTCAAAAGGCGGATGTCGATGTTGTGACATGAATTGAGCCCACCCAAGATACCGAGAGATTGAACCCGGTTCCCGGGCCGCGTATCGCACTTGAAGTGCGGCTCGCCTTTACACTGCCCCCTCTATGACACAAATCCAGAAAAAAACACTGAAAAACGGTCTTGTGCTGCTGGCGGAGCCCATTGCGGGGGTGCGGTCGCTTGCGGTGAACCTGTTGACGCCAGCAGGCTTGGTGGCTCAACCCCCGGACCGTGAGGGGGTGGCACCTCTTTTGGCGGAAATGGTTTTTCGTGGGGCAGGGGGGCAAACCGCCCGCGAGCATTCCGATGCCATGGACCGGCTGGGCATGCACCGCTCGGCCGATGCGGGCGGCCGGTTTTTGCGGTTTGGCGCAACACTCATTGGCGACAAAATGGCCGATGCGTTGCCGTTGTTTTTTGATCTTGTGTGTCGGCCCACGCTGGACGATGCGTCACTCGAACCTGCCCGCGACTTGGCCCTGCAGGCCATTGCGGGCCTAGATGACGAGCCGCAGCAGCGGGCCATGATTGAACTTGGGGCCAAGCACTATCCGGCGCCTTTGGGTCGCAGTGGCCTGGGCATCAAGGCGCACATTCAGGCCATGACGGGCGATGATGTGCGGGCTTTTTGGAAAACGTGGTGTGTGCCAAACGGTTCGATTTTAAGTTTTGCCGGAGCGTTTGATTTTGACACTTTGTGCGATGTGGTGGAACAGGAAACCGCATCGTGGTCGGGCAAGGCTGATTACGAGGTGGCTTGCGGCACGGCCCAAGGGGGGTATCACCATCTTTCGGCTGAAAGCACGCAGGTTCACATTGGGGTCGCTTTTGACGCGGTGCCTGTCACGCATGCCGACCGCACATTGCAAAGTGCCGCAGTGGCGGTGTTGTCAGGGGGTATGTCAGGACGCTTGTTTACCGAAGTGCGCGAAAAGCGGGGCTTGTGTTACAGCGTGTATGCCCGCTACGCAGGGCAAAAAGACCGTGGTGATATCACCGCGTATGCCGGCACCACGGCGCCGCGTGCCCAAGAAACCTTGGACGTGCTCACGGCTGAGCTGCGACGCTTGGCCGAGGGTGTGGATGAAGGCGAGTTTCGTCGGGCGGTGGTGGGCATGAAAAGCCGCTTGGTGATGCAAGGTGAATCCAGTGGCGCCCGAGCGTCGTCCATTGCGGCCAATGAATACCTGTTTGGCGCCCCCAAAACGCTGGCGCAAGATGCCGCCGAAGTCGATGCCTTAACCCTTGATGCCCTTAATGATTTCGTTAAACGAAGCCCCGCAGGCAAGATGACGGTGGTGACCTTGGGGCCTGAACCACTGACGTGTTAGTGGTGAGTACGCCGTTAAGCCTTAATTCTAGGGTTAGGGCATTTGTTCCTTAATTTCTAACCGTTCATCGTTTTGAGCAAAGAGGTGTCGCGGAGAAGCTTTACGCCAAGACGCCAAGAAAGGCAGGGGATGAAATTTGATGATTCCTTGGCTCTTTTGTCTTCCTTGACGTCTGAAAAGGAGAGATGCGGCAAAAGCAAACGCATCTATTGCGTCGCTCATGCTCCGCGACGG
>JAZGFZ010000242.1:0-2611 GCA_036480015.1 Algisphaera sp.
GGTTTGGTAGGTGCCCTTGTTGGGATACAACGGCCCGAAGAGGGCATAAAAGAACGGGGCGTTTTCTTTGGTTTTGCCATAGCTGCCATCGACTTCGTGATTGCCAATGATGGCGAGCATGGGAATCATGCGGCCCTCTGCGGTGACCATGTTGTCGTGCCAGTGTTTGAGAAATGCGAGCCATTTTTTGGGCTTGACGCCGTTGGCGTAGGCGCAGTCGCCACCCACGAATCCAAACAAGGGGTCCCATGCCGCCGCTTGATTGTGAAGAAGGGGCACGGCGTCGGAGGTTCCCACGTCGCCGCCTTCGGCGAAGACCAAGGGTTGGTCGAGTGTGGCCGGGGCGGTTTTGAATTTTACTTGGATGTCTTCTTTTTCCACGCCATCGGGCACGGCAAGGTGATATTCAGTGTCGGGTGAAAGGCCCGTTAAGGACACACGGTGAACATACCAACCTGTTTGGCCAAAGGGGACAGCCTCGCTGGCGTAAGCCAAAGGGTCGGTTTGGGTGGGGGTGGTGAGCTGCACGGTGGCAGCCTGCGGCGTGGGATCGACATACCAGATTGAGTTGGGCAGTAAGTTGCGGGCGATGATTCGATCATCGAGTTGTACGGTGATGGCGTCTACGCGGGGCACTGTTCCTTGGGCGTCGGTGGGCAGTGGCATGACGGCACCTGCAAAGCCCAGTACGTTTTCAAGTGTGACGGAGCCCAGCTTTTTGGATCCACTTTGAACAGTGACGGTTTCGCCGATGAGTCGTGGTTCGCCGCCTAGATCTAAAACGATTTGGTTGAGTTCTTCATCAAGTCGTGGCTTGACCATGAGACGAACGGTGGTGTCAGGTTCTTGGGCCAAACGCAGCGTGTGCATGGCATGGCGGTTGGCGTAGCTGTTGGTGTCGGGATACCAAGTAAAGGTTTCTTTTTCAAAGGGGCCATCGACATCGTTGATCATGAGTTGAAAGGCGAAGGTGGCGTTAAGCTTGGGGTTAATTTCAGGGAGGTTGCTCCAAGGGATGAGTGCTTCAAGGGTGTAGCCTTGTTCGGTTTTGACTGCGGCGGCCTGCACCACGAGGTCCTGAGGCATGCGGCGGGGTGCGAGCGCAAGTGTTTGCGCGCGAATTTTGGGGTGCTCGGGATCGATGCCTGGGGCGAGGACGATTTGTAGGGCTCTGGAGCGGCCTAAGCCCTGACCTAAAAACAGTTCGATGCTATCGGCTTCCCACAAGGCTTCGTCATTGGGTGATTCGGTGGCTTCATCGTCAAGCACATGCACCAGCACGGCCAAGCCTTTGGATGTCCACCCCAGTTTTGCGGTGGCGAGAAAGCCGGTGGGGTCGGGCCATTGGCCGTTGGCTTGCGCGAGATAATCCAAACGCAGGCCTTGGGTGCCCCAGTCTTCGCCGTGGCCATCCATATGAAGTGTGTCAGGCAGTTTGGGTAGGGCGATGGAGGCGTTGGCTGAGGTGCCTGGCATGGCGGCAGGTAGGCGGCCCAAGTCGAGCCATTGAGCCACCATGGTGGTGGTGGGGTCGTCATGCCATGTGAGAAACAGGGTTTCGCCGGGTGTGGGCGCTGTTTGAGCGCAGGCGTTGTGGCCGCCGTGAAGGAAGAACAGAAGCGTTAGTGCGAGCAAGGGACGTGAGAAAAGGTGAGAGGGCTTGGTTCGTTTCAGCATAAGAAGAGTTTACATTGAATTGATGTGCTTTTGACTTTTTTCTGCTAGACAGGGCATGACCGATGAAACTCATACACTGCCCGCATGACAATTGAACCTCAGCTCAAGAAAAATGGCATGCCGCAAGGCGATGACGCGAAGGTTACGCCAGAGATGAAATCGTTTCTGGTGCTGCTGAGTGATTTACACGTTGGGGCCGACCGTGATGTGGTGGTGAATGAGGCGAATACGGCGGATGTTTTGCAAGCCGTGGTGGCGCAGGTGTTGACTGGGCCAAAGCCCGATCAGGTGTTGGTGAATGGCGATGTGGCCTATGAAAAAGGTTTGGCAGGTGATTATGCGCATGTTGCGCAGTTGCTGTCACCTTGGGTGGCGGCCCGGCTGCCTGTGGCGATGACTTTGGGCAACCATGACGATCGTGTGCATTTCAAGGCGGCGGGACAGAATGGCATGGGGCTTTTTGATCCGATGGATGTGGGCATGGCCGAAAACGATTTGGTTGCAAGCCGTCACTTGGGACGTGTGTCGGTGGGGGGTGTGGATTGGTATTTGTTGGACTCCCTTCGAGAGACCGATGAAACGCCTGGCGAATTGGGTGAAGCACAGCGGGCGTGGCTTGCAAAAGAGCTGGATGCAAGACCTGAGCAGCCCGCATTTGTGATGGCACATCATCAGCCTGAAAATCCGAACGACACCGATGACGATGGGTTTGGTTTGGCAGACAGCGTGGCGCTGATGGCACTGTTGGAACCACGCCGACAGGTGAAGGCGGTGTTTCATGGGCACCAACACATTTATGGCGTGCGCACCACATCAGAACTGCATGTGGTGGGTTTGCCCGCCACGGGCTTTATGTTTGAAAAAGGCAACCCCTTGGGTTATTGCGAAGTGCGTGTCGAAGCGGGTGTGTTAGAAGTCACACGCCGCCGCGTGG
>JAZGFZ010000243.1:0-3702 GCA_036480015.1 Algisphaera sp.
CTTCGCGACTTTGCGCCTTTGCGTGAGGCACTGCTTTAAAATGCTCGACAAAAAACCAACGAACCAACCCCACGGTGACGCCCGTGTTCAACGCCCCAAGGCAAACACGAAGTGTCGAAGGCCCAAAGGCACGAAGGAAGACATTAGAGCAAGAGAATCGCGAGCGACCTGCCCCCCACGATTCACACGATCTTCGGCAGGACAGGCATCCCTACCTGTCATTCGGCGAAGCCGAAAATGAGACGAGGAAGTTGGTGGGTGTGTCGGGCCGCTGGCCCGATGACAGGCAGGAATACCTGTCCTACTTTTTGCAGCCTGACCCCTCAACCGCCTTTCTCCGGGCGCCTTCTTCGCAAGGTTTTTTCGCCCCCTATTTTGCCAGCACGCTTTGCCCCACGGGGCAAGACCCCAATCTCTACGGCTCAATTTGTGTGGCCACTGCCCGCAAATACCCATCGAGGTACTGCTTCATAAACAACTCCACCCCATGCGCCGTTAATTCGTGATTCATTCCCCACACACATGCCTGAAGATCGGTGAACTCCGGATCAATCTGAAGCAGCACCTCCGCCCCGCGGTCTTCCTCCACCAAATGCTGGGCCAAATAGGCCGACAACGTGTTCACGCCCGGGCCGCCAATGCACACCGTCGGAAGCCGCCTTAAATCATCATGGCTCAAATACCACAGGTCGCTGCACACCGCTGGCACAATCTTGACTTCCAAGAGATCGCGATGGCGTTCGATCCAATGTTCAATGGCTTGAATCAATCGATAGGCCAAAGGCCGGTCGGCTTCTTCGGCCCGCAAGTGCGCGCCCACCACCACCATCACCCGGTGTGTGGCCACCGGCTGCGCAAAAAGCGACGAAGGTGTTGTAGACACATCGCCCGCAGATGTTCCCGCAGGCAAAGGGTCGGCTTCGGCATCCTGCCGTGTCCGCTTGGGTTGATCATCCATGATGCCTACAGTTTAGCGCTTCGCGAGCATGCGTGTTCAATTTTTTTTACCGCCTCGTTCAGCGGCGCGCGTCCCCACCCCCAACGATCTATTCCAACAGTCCTAGCCCAACAACTCGGCCAGCATTCCCTTTTGCGCATGCAGCCGATTGTGTGCCTGCGAAAACACCCAGCTTTGCGGCCCATCCATCACCGCATCGGTGATTTCAACACCGCGATACGCAGGCAAACAGTGCAGCACCACCGCATGATCGGGCGCCTTCGATAACAACGCCTCGTCAATCACAAAGTCTTTAAACTTCGCCACTTTCGCTTCTTTCTGATCCTCTTCCCCCATCGACACAAACGTGTCGGCATACAACGCATCGGCATTCGCCACCGCCTGGGCGGCATCATAAACAACGGTCACTCCCGCATCGGCCAATTCAAATCCGCGTGGGCAAGCCAATACAAAGTTCACGTCCAACAACGTGCACAGTTCAAACAAACTGCGGGCCACATTGTTGCCGTCACCAATAAACACCACCGTGCGACCCGCAAGCCCCGCGAGCGCTGCCGCAGGATCCGCTTCCGCGGCTTCGGGGCTGCCCGCAAACGCATCGGCCAATGTCATCACATCCGCCAAAGCTTGCGCCGGATGCGAATGATCCGACAACATATTGACCACCGGCACGCCCGCATGTTCCGCCAGTTCTTGCAATTGCCCATGCGAAAACACCCGCGCGGCAATGCCTTGCACCATGCCGCCCAACACCCGGGCCACATCCGCCACCGACTCTCGCTTTCCAAGGCCCACCTCATCACGGCTCAACACCACTGCATGCCCACCCAGGTGATTCATCGCCTGTTCAAAACTCACGCGTGTTCGCAACGAGGGTTTTTCAAACAACATGGCCAATGCTTTGTTTGCCAACACCGGCGTGTTGCCCCCCGTGCGCCGCCGCTCGGCCCGCAATTCAAATCCACGTTCAAGAACCCGCCGCATCATCGCTGCGTCAAAATCAGAAATATCTAAAAAGTGCTTCATGGCCATCTCGTCCAAACCTGCGTTTCAAACCTTGCATCAAATCAACAACGCCCAAGCACGCCTTGCATGCCTCGGGCTCTACGCCAAACTTTTATCTTGACGCCCTAAACAATCTCAGTGCCAACGCCTTGATCGGTGTACACCTCTAAAAGCAACGCGTGTGGAATGCGGCCATCCACAATGTGTGCTTTGGGCACCCCCGCCGCCACCGCCGTCAAGCAAGCCTCCACCTTGGGCAACATGCCCCCGGCAATCACACCTTCTTTAATCAACGCCGCAATTTCATCACGGGTGAGATGGCTGGCCAAACTTTCATCGCCTTCTCCGGTGCGAATGCCGTGGGTGTCCGACACCACCACCAACTTGTCGGCCTTTAACCCTGCCGCCACATGCCCTGCCACCGAATCGGCATTCACGTTCAATTTTCCGCCCGCAGGATCACGCACAATGGGCGAAATCACCGGGATGGTGCCGCCCGCCGTCACCGCATGAATCAACTCAGCATTCACCCACGAAGGTTGGCCCACCAAACCAATGTCAATCTGTCGGCCTTCATCCCCCGACAACCGCAATCGTGTGCCAAACACCGCGCAGCTTCCCAACGAATGCAACCCCATCGCCGTCTGGCCCAATGCCTGAGCCGACTCCACAATCGACTTGTTGATTTGATTCACCAACACATGCTCGGCAATGGCCAGCGTGCGTTCGTCGGTGTAACGCCGCCCTTGCACAAAATGCGACTCCATGCCCGCCTCGGTTAGCGCGGCATTGATCGCCTTGCCCCCACCATGCACCAACACCGGCCGAATGCCCACCGTGGCCATAAAACAAACGTCTTGCACCAACGCCGCCAGCGTTTTGGGCTCATCCATGATCGACCCGCCAATTTTGACCACCACCGTCTTACCCGCAAACTGACGGATATAGGCATGGGCTTCAACCAACGCAGTGGCTTTGGCAATGGCAGGATTCACAAGAACGCTCACAGTCGTAAAAAGGACAAGACCCCCGAAGGCGGGAGCCCAAAGTGTCGAATCGCCCAGTATAGCGAATCTCGCACACGAGCCACATGGTCCTCGTCCCTCACACTTTCCCCAGCGGTCATGCCCTTTGCCCACACTCCCGCGTCACCTGCGTCGCCACATCTCATATTCACGGGCAAACGCGGCTTCGCCTTGCCCCAAATAATCCCACAACGCCGCGTTTTTGGTTCGCCCCAAGTAACTGTCACGCACAAAATCAATGAAGTCGGCACGAAAAACGCCCCCCTTCGCATTCATGCAAAACGTGGCCAACGAGCCCGCATCGCCATACGCACTTTTGTCGCCGCGATTGTGATACCGATGCCAAGCCTTACCGCTCCTGAGCTTCAACAAATCTTCCAGCGTTAACCCCTCGCTGGGCCGAGCCCCCGGAATCTCAACACGGCCATGGCTAAACGTTGCGGTTTCGGTATACACCGCAATGCCCTCCACCAACCACGACGGAGCATTGTTTTTACGAGCAAACACCCCCAGTATTTGATGGGTGAACTCATGAAACATCACGTCGGTCACCCGACCAAAAAAATAGCACACCCCTGTCGACGGCTTAAACACGCCCGCACTCCAACCCGGCGCATTCGACACCTGCATGTACTGCTTTTTGTCTTTTAAAATCCACACTTCCAACGGCTTGCTTTCCACCAACCCCAGCGCCAATCGCAACACGTCCAGCCG
>JAZGFZ010000244.1:0-3412 GCA_036480015.1 Algisphaera sp.
CCCCACGCGCCAAGGCCCGGACACTTGGATTCGAAGGCGCGCAAAACAAGCCTTCTGTCCCCGGCCCGGCCCCGCCTCGATCCCGCCCCAGCCCGCAAGCCCCCTCCTCGCAGTCCCTCCTTTTAGTCCCCACCCCCCGCAACGCCATGGCCGACAAAACCGACAAAAAGAAAGTTCCTAAAAAAGAACTCACCGGCCGCCGTCTGGGGCGCGTCCTCACCAAGCTTGGTTGCATCAACCGCGACCAAGTTCAAGAAGCCCTCGATCTTCAAAAAAAGTCCAAAGCCCCCATTGGCCAACTTTTGGTCGAGCTGGGCTACATCACCCATGACGACGTCAATCTTGCCCTGGCCGCCCAAGCCGGCATGGACACCATCGATCTCACCGACCTGCCCCTCAAACCCGAAGTCCTCAAGCTCATCCCGGCCGAAATGGCCAACAACAACCACATCCTCCCCCTGAGCTTCGACAAAGACAGCAACAGGCTCGTTGTCGCCGTCAAAAGCGCCGACAACTTCCAAGCCCTTGACACCATCCAGCTCATGCTCGGCTTCCGCGTCACCGCCGTGGTCGCCCCGCCCAGCCAGCTCGACAAACTCATCCAGCAAAACTACGGCGAAGACGACGAATCCATCGCCTCACTCGTCGCCGAACTCACCGACGCCGACGACCTCACCGTCATCGACGGCGGCGACGAAAAAGTCGACCTCGAAGACCTCATCGCCCAAGCCGACGACAACCGCGTCAAACGCCTGCTCAACCTCGTGCTTCTGCAAGCCATCAAAGACAAAGCCTCCGACATTCACTTCGAACCTTTCGAAGACGAATTCAAAATGCGTTACCGCATCGACGGCGTGCTTTACGAAATGATCCCCCCGCCCAAGCACCTTGCACTGCCCGTCGTCAGCCGCATCAAAGTCATGGCCAACCTCGACATCGCCGAGCGGCGCCTTCCGCAAGACGGCCGCGTCGAACTGGTCGTCAACGGCGAACCCGTCGACCTGCGTATCGCCGTGCTCCCCACCATGTGGGGCGAATCCGTCGTCATGCGTATTCTCGACCGTGGCAACGTCAACCTCGACCTCGAACAAGTCGGCATGCGCCCCGACGACCTCGAAGCCTTCCGCCAACTCATTCGTAAACCCAACGGCATCGTCATCGTCACCGGCCCCACCGGTTCAGGCAAAACCACCACGCTCTACTCTGCCCTGGCCGAGCTCAACACACCCAGCGAAAAAATCCTCACCGCCGAAGACCCCGTCGAATATGACATCGACGGCCTCATGCAAGTACAAATCAACACCGCCGTGGGCCTCACCTTCGCCGCCGCCCTCCGCAGCTTCTTGCGTCAAGACCCCGACATCATCCTCGTGGGTGAAACCCGCGACCTCACCACCGCCCGAATTGGCGTTCAAGCCTCGCTCACCGGCCACTTGGTTTTCACCACCCTGCACACCAACGACGCCCCAAGCTCCATCGCCCGTCTGCTCGACCTGGGCCTCGAAAGCTTCCTCATCACCGCCACCATCGAAGGCATTCTCGCCCAACGTCTGGTGCGCAAAGTGTGCCCACGGTGTAAAGAAACCTACACCCCCACCGAAGACGAGCTCTCCATGCTCATGCTCACCCCCGACGACCTCGAAGGCCGCCAGCTTTCGCGCGGCACCGGATGCGATTTTTGCAGTCAATCGGGCTACAAAGGCCGCATGGGCATCTTCGAATGCATGGTCATGGACGACAACATCCGCGACCTCATCATGAAACAAGCCAGCACCCAACTCATTCGAAACGAAGCCCGCAAACGCGGCATGCGAACCCTCCGCCAAGGCGGCCTGCTCGCCCTTTACGAAGGCCTCACCACCATCGAAGAAATCGTCAAAGAAACCATGGTCGAAGAATAGTGCAGCGAACAAAAAACGTAAGCCCTCCCCAACCTAGTGCCTAGTGCCTCATGCCTAGTGCCTACCCAGAGCCACACCATGCCCACCTATCAATTTGAAGCACTTAACGACGCCGGCAAGCCCCAAAAAGGCACCATCACCGCCACCAACAATGAAGAAGCACTCGCCCGCATCAAAAGCCAGGGCTTCTTTCCCACCTCTATTCGCGAACAAAAAGCCAAAAAAGGTTCGGGCAAAGGCACCACCGCCAAAGACGGCACCAAGAAAAAAGGTGGCGCCGGCAACATCTCCATCAACATTGGGGGCGTCAGCCAAAAAAACCTCACCCTCTTCACCCGCCAACTCTCCACCCTGCAAGACGCCGGCCTCCCCATCCTGCGCTCACTCTCCATTCTTGAGCAACAACAAAAACCCGGCCTGCTCAAAGACACCCTCGTCGGCGTTCATGAAGACGTCTCCAGCGGAGCCTCACTGTCCGACGCCTTTTCCAAACACCCCAAAGCCTTCAACGTTCTCTACACCAAAATGATCGCCGCCGGTGAAGTCGGCGGTGTGCTCGACCTCATCCTCCAACGCCTTGCCGAGTTTCTCGAAAAAGCAGCCAAACTCAAAGCACGCGTCATCTCCGCCATGATCTACCCCTCCGCCGTCATCGGCGTCGCCGGCGTACTCGTCTTGGGCATCATGATCCTCATCGTCCCCAAATTCATCGAAATTTTCGACGACTTCGACACCGACATGCCCGCCCTCACCATCTGGCTCATCGCCACCAGCAAATGGCTTGGCGGCTCACTCTTGGGTTACATGGGCGCCAAAGACGGCACCTACAACGAAAACCAAATGATCCCCGGCATCATCTGGGTGATCTTCTCGCCCGTCATCATCTTCTTTGGCATCAAAATGCTGCGTAAAACCAGCGGCGGCAAAGCCTTCTTCGACCGCCTCACCCTCATGGTGCCCGTACTCGGCGGCCTCGTACGCAAATCCACCATCGCCAAATTCACCCGAACCCTCGGCACCCTCATCAACGCCGGCGTTCCCATCCTCGACGCCGTCACCATCACCAGCGAAACCACCGGCAACGGCGTGTACGCCAGCGCCCTCATGGACGTCCACCACAGCATTCGCCAAGGCGACAGCTTCGCCGAGCCCTTGCGCAAAGCCAAAGTGTGCGACCCCTTGGTCGTCAACATGATCGACGTCGGCGAAGAAACCGGCGACCTAGACAAAATGCTTTTGAAAATCGCCGACAACTACGACGAAGAAGTCGACGTCGCCGTCGGCGGCCTCGTCTCCCTGCTCGAACCCATCATGGTCGTCGTCCTGGGCGGCATCGTCGGCACCATCGTCATCGCCCTGTTCTTACCCCTGGTCAAGCTCATGCAATCGGTGATGTAGGACTACGGAGGTTGGGTGGCGCTCTGCGGCTTCGCCGCCCGAGGAACCCAGCGGACGTTGTTGGCTTCCTCCGAGGGCCCCAAGGGGCCCGCTCCGTCAGCCGCCTAGCCCGC
>JAZGFZ010000245.1:0-4950 GCA_036480015.1 Algisphaera sp.
CTGAATACCGCCCCCGCCTACTCATCAACGCACGGGCCGACGAGCTAACTCAAATCACCCTGTTAGGCCCCACCGCCCAAGTGTCTCCACCCCCGCCCGCAACCCCACAAAACATCACCCACATAACAGCCCTACGCGACCGACTCGCTGGCTTACGTGCAGAAACGTGGTTGCCCTCAAGCCCCGCCCCATCTCCAAACGCCAATCACTGGTCACTCAACATCGTTGCAGGCCCCCACACATGGGTTCTCACGTGCGAAAACAATGGCCCTTATCGACTCGACGGCCGCCCACTGCGTTTATCCGAAGCAGACACCCAATCACTGTCCGCCCTCATTCAAAAAGAACTCGAAAACACCCCCCAAGCCACACCGCCACCCCATCATCCTAAATAGCGTCTTGCTTCATTCACCCGAGACAAATGCCGATGATCGACATAACAGCCAAACTGTGCGTCCAATCACCCTTTGTCTCTCACCATGATTCCGCCTGCCCATCAACCCACGCCGTGGCTCATCACCGCCCAATCTGCCAATGCCGACAAGGTCTTTTTTGCCCATGACGAAAGCGACGGCCTAAGCACCTGGATTCCCATGGTGCGTAGCAGCCCAACAAGCGGCCAATGGACGCTACGCGTCTCCACCGCCCCGCAGCCCGGCCATTACCGCCATTACACCGTTGAGGGCCAATCGGTCATCAATGGTGGCGACGCAGGACTCATCATCACACGCGCCTCGTCACCCCCAAGCACCCTCGCACATCAACCGGCAACGGCATAACACCCCCACCTCGTAACCGTTCGCGCATTTTGCGGCGTCATTAATCGAAGCGAAATTCGCGCCTTATGCCTTTGGACGAAGGGGCTGAGGGGCAAAGTGGAAAGGCAAAGCAGATAGGGGATAGCAAATAGCAGTTAGCAAGACACAAGCGAACGGGTGTGTCGCCTGGAAAATCATAGCCGTTCACTGTTTTTTTACCCGCCATGGCCGACGCCCCTTTGGTCATTCCCGCGAAGGCGGGAACTCCAGTCTGTGCGCGAAGGCGGGAACTCCAGTCTGTGCGCGAAGGCGGGAACTCCAATTTGTGCGCGCAGGCGGGAATGACAGAAACCAAGCGGACCCTCCTCTTGCTAACGGCTACTTGCTAATCCCTAATTGCTATTCCCCCTCCTGCCTTTCACTTAGTCCCTCAAGCGATTCACTCACCCCCCCGTCAACCCTTCAAGCCCCGGCAGGTTCAATCCCCCGGTGGCTTCGCCCATGCGCTCTTTAATCAACTGCCGCGCCTTGGCCAGCGCGTCGTTGGTCGCTTCCAAAACCAGTCGCTCAATCTGTGTCACGTAATCCCCGCCCGCCACCATTCCCGCCCCCACGTTGGGATCCACCTTCACCGCCGTCACCACCAAATGCCCCGTGACAGACACCCGCACCGCGCCGCCACCCGCTTCACCCTCAACGGTCGTTTGCGCCAGCTCTGCCTGGATTTCTTCAAACTTCGCCTTGAGTTCACCCGCATTGCCCAGCATGCCTGCGAGTTGTTTCATTTGCTTAAGGTTGTTGAACATGTGGATTGTTTTTTCAGAAAGGGAATTAAAAATGGAACGTTAAGACGTAACAGCTTATCCCGCCAGAGGATCTTCGACGCCATGCCCGCGTCGCTTTCGAGCAGCCAAAAAAGTGGCTTCCGGAAAAACATCCAAAACCTCACGCACCAGCGGCATGCTAAGTGCTTCACGACGATCAACCTTGTCGCCTTTTTCCCCCGGCGACGCCATAGCCTGATCTTCCCCGTCTGCCTCACGAGCTATCGCAGCCCCCAACGTCACCCGCACCACCTGATTGCCTGTCACCGCCCCAATGGCCTTACCCAACCGAGCCAATCGTTCATCCGTTGCCAACGACTTGCCGCCGCCCCCCACTCCAGGCCGAGGCACCAGCATCGCCGCACCCGCCTTCGCATCCCAAGCTGAAAGCTCAAACTGCGACATCCAAGCCGAAGACGCCCCGCGTCCCGCATTCTCCAGCACCGCCTTCCAAACATCCGCCGGATTTGACGACGACACCAGCGCAAGGCCTGAAGCCAAAGCAGGTTTCTCCGTCGGCGCAGCCGTCGCATCCTCATGTCGTGTCGCGACACCAGACATCGCCGCAGCCCCTCTCGCCAAACCACTCCCCCGCATCGGTGGCGTCCACGCTCCCGCCTCAGCCCTTGTCCCTATTTCAACCCCTGTCTTGGCGGACGTTACTTTTTTTTTTGTGTTGCCCCACCCGCCAACAACGCCGTCACATCTGCCATTTTTTCAGCCAAAGCCAATCGCACCACCGTGGCATCCAACAACGCCCTTGGATTGCTCGACGACTTGCCAAATCGAAGCAAGTTTTCGCACAACGCGATCATGTGCACCAACCCCGCCGCATCAAACCGCTTGGCCTGCGTCACCGCCCCAGCCTTGGCATCTTCACTTAATTCCACCAACTCACTCTCCGCCCCACACGCCACAACAAGCATCAACTGCCGAAGTCGCTCAATCAACACCTCCACCAGTTGATCTTGCCCAATGCCCCGATTCAGCAAATCTGCGGCTCCCTCCAGCGTGCCTTTCACGTCCCCATCGGCCATGGCCCCCACCCACTGCTCCACCCGTTCGTGATCTGGCAGCCCCAGCATCTCCTGCAACGTGGCGGCCGTAATCGGCGACGCCCCTGTCGCCAACAACCGATCGGTCAAACTCAGCGCATCACGCATCGACCCATTACCCAACCGCGCCAACTGAAACACCACTTCACCTTCGGCTTCAACCTCCTCACCCGCCAACACTTCTTTCAAGTGGGCTGCAATTTTTGCCGTGGCAATGTTGCGAAACTCAAAACGCTGGCAACGGCTCTGGATCGTCGCTGGCACCTTGTGCGGCTCGGTTGTGCATAAAATAAATTTCACATGAGACGGCGGCTCTTCCATCGTTTTAAGCAGCGCATTAAACGCCGCCGTCGAGAGCATGTGCACCTCATCGATGATGTAAATTTTAAATTGTGCATTGCCCGTGGGCGACAACCCCGCATTGCCAATCAACTGCCGCGCCTGATCCACACTGTTATTACTCGCCCCGTCAATTTCAATGACATTCATGTCATCGCCCGCCATAATCGCCGTCGCCATCCGCTCCTGCACGTCTTGATCAGGAAACGTCACACCCTCAGGTTTTGGCGCATCATCCACCGTGTCAGGTGCATTCAACGCCCGGGCAAAAATGCGTGCCATCGATGTTTTGCCCACCCCCCGTGTGCCACAAAACAAATAAGCATGCGCCACCCGCCCCGTGCGAATCGCATTGGTCAATGTCGCTGCAATGGGCTCTTGTCCCACCACTGAGCCAAACGACTGCGAGCGATAACGGCGGGCGAGAACGGTGTAGGACATGGTGCTTTGCTAAGGATTAAGAGTTAGGGCCTAGGGCTTAGATCGGCAAGCCCCCCGAGGAAACGTAACCGTCTAAATCAACCCCCTCACACCTTTTTTGTCATGGACAAGGCGTAAGACAACTCAAAGTTTAGCCCCAAGCCGTTCGTGTCGCATTGCCGTTTGAACCATTACCCAAAAAACTTAACTCTCTCGGCGGATTCTCTCAGCAGATTTCCACCATCATCCCCCCCCGGTCAGACGGCCAGGACACCAACGGCACCGGGCAATCGACGCTTAGGGCTGCTCCGGTCAAGGCCTGACCCGGTTCGCGAGAGCACCCGTGCATCGGGCCCGGCCGTCTGGCCGGAGGGGGCGGCACCGCAATTTCTACGACGCCGAGCAACAGAGAATATCCGGCACAAAGAACCACCGCAACCACAACCCCTCATCATCTCCACACAGACAATTCATTCCACCGCCTCTGCAGCTGGTGGTTTCACCGATAAGCCACCCCGAGTACCCTAGGGCCATGGTGTTGTTCATCCTCCGCGGTGCTTTTTTAGTTCTTGTCTCTTCTGTCATCTCACTTTTTGTGGGCAAGGAATTTCAACAAAAAGTGGGCTTTGGCTTTGGCCCCATCGCCGCCATCATCGGCATCACCCTCGCCATCGCCATCGCCGTGATTGCCATCGATGTTGGCAAACGCGAAAAAAAGCTCTCTTCCATCTCAGGCATTTTCCTTGGACTGCTCGCAGGCATGCTTGCCGCCTACGCCCTGTCATTCGTCGTAGACCTCATTGGCGCCTACATCACCCCCGATGACCCTCAACGCGCAGCGGCAATGGCCAATCTATTAAATGGCATCAAAGTCATCATCGGCCTCGTCACTTGCTACATCGCCATCTCACTGGTCATCCAAACCAAAGACGACTTCCGATTCGTCATTCCTTACGTTGAATTCGCCAAAGAAATCCGTGGCAACCGCCCCATCCTGCTCGACACCTCCGTCATCATCGACGGACGCATCCTCGACATCGTCGAAACACGCCTCATGCAAGGCACGCTGGTGGTTCCCAAATGCGTCCTCAACGAACTGCAACAAATCGCCGACTCTGCCGACAAAACCAAGCGGGCCCGTGGCCGCCGCGGACTCGACATCCTTCAAAAACTTCAATCTGCCGACGCCATCGGCATTCACATTGAAGAACGCGAAGTTGAGGGCGCTGGCGTCGACCAAAAACTCATCGAACTGGGCCAGCAAATGAAGGCCCGCATCATGACCAACGACTTCAACCTCAACAAAGTGGCCACCCTCCGCGGCGTCGACGTCATCAACCTCAACGACGTCGCCAAAGCCCTGCGCCCAGTGGTACTGCCAGGCGAAAACCTCCACATTAAACTTGTCAAACCCGGCGAATCCAATCAGCAAGCCGTGGGCTATTTAGACGACGGCACCATGGTCGTGGTTGAAAATGGCCATGACCACCTCAATCAAATGGCTGACGTGACAGTCACCAGCACCCTGCAAACCTCCGCAGGCCGCATGATTTT
>JAZGFZ010000246.1:0-9798 GCA_036480015.1 Algisphaera sp.
ACTACTTGGACTACAGTTGGAAGAGTTGGCAGCGTTTTGACTACACGCCTGCCGATTGCACACGTTTTGCCGACACGATTGAGCGTGTGGTGATGCCGCGTGTGATTGTGCTGGACAAGCAACGCAAAGCCGACTTGGGCGTGGAATGTTTACGGCCGTGGGATGGCTCGGTGGATCCTGCGGGACGATCGCCGCTTCGGCCCTTTGCGGCCGATGATCCCAAGGGGATGGTCAGCGGGGGCGAAGAGATTTTTCGTCGCATCGATCCCGCCTTGGCAGATGATTTTGCCACCATGACCTTTGGTCGAAACCTGGATTTGGACAGCCGCAAGGGGAAGCGGGCGGGGGGGTTTCAAGCCTCGCTCACTGAAAGCAAACAGCCCTTTATTTTCATGAATGCCGCAGGCCTGCAGCGCGATGTTGACACGTTGTTGCACGAAGGCGGTCACGCCTTTCACTTTATGTGGGCCAGTCAAAATGAGCCGCTCACCTTTATGCAGCACGCCCCCATTGAGTTTTGCGAAGTGGCCAGCATGAGTATGGAGTTGATGGGGTGCGACCACTACGGCGTGTTTTATGACAATGAAGAAGAAGCAGCCCGGGCCAAGCGCAAGCAGCTTGAAGGCATCATTCGGTTCTTTCCGTGGATGGCCACGATCGACATGTTTCAGCATTGGATTTACACCCACCCGGGCCACAGCGTGAGCGATCGCACCACCGCGTGGCTTGAAATCAGTGGTCGGTTTGCAAGCCCCGAACTGGATTGGACAGGACTCGAAGACCATCGCGCCGCCCGTTGGCACGCTCAGTTGCACTTGTTTCATATTCCGTTTTATTACGTTGAATACGGCATCGCCCAATTGGGATCTTTGCAACTGTGGCTGAAATACAAGCAAGATCCCAAGGCTGCCTTGGCAGGCTATCGCAACGGCTTAAAACTTGGCGGCACGCGGCCCCTACCCGAATTGTTTGCGGCGGCAGGCATTCGTTTTGACTTTAGTGCCGACACGATGGAGCCGCTTATCGCGGCGGTGGAAGAAGAGTTGTCGCTTTTGCCTGCCTAATACATCGTGTTTTCCTGGATTCCATTAAAAAGGGCGGCCCCATGCGGGCCGCCCTTTTTGCGTTAATGCGATGAAGTGAAGCGTGTCTTAATCTTCCTCTTCATCTGCTTCTTCCCATTCCTCTTCTTCGTCTTCTTCCTCTTCTTCCTCGTCCTCCTCTTCCTCCTCTTCCTCGTCCTCGTCTTCCTCGTCCTCCTCGTCCTCCTCATCCTCTTCTTCTTCTTCTTCTTCCTCCTCTTCCTCTTCCTCGGCTTCCTCGCCTTCTTCCTCTTCGTACTCGTCTACCTCTTCTTCGGCCAAATCTTCGTCCTCTTCAACTTCTTCTTCGACCTCGTCTTTCACGGGAGCAACCGTGTCGTCGGCGGCGTCAAAGGCTTCTTCGTCTGCGATGGCCATGGCCTTCATGGCGTCCCATTCTTCGGGGCTGATGAGCACTTTGCGGGCTTGGGCGGTTTTGTGGTGGCCCAAAATGCCAGCGGCTTCCATTTGCTCGATCATGCGCGATGATCGTGAGTAACCAATGGTCAGTCGGCGTTGCAGAAGGCTTACCGACCCGCGGCCGGTTTCCAAAACCACCAACACGGCCTTGTCGAATAATTCGTCGCGTTCTTCATCGGCCACGTCGCTGTCATTTTTAATCTGTACAAGTTGCGGCTCAAAGCTTTGTTGGCTTACGGTTTTAAGGAACTTCACCGTGCGGCGAATTTCGCTGTCGTCCACCAAGGTGCCTTGGGCCCGCACCAATTCGCTGGAACGTGGCGAAAGAAACAGCATGTCGCCGTGGCCCATGAGCAGCTCGCCGCCCTTGGCGTCGAGAATAATGCGGCTGTCCATGCCGCTGCTCACCTTCATGCACACGCGGCTGGGCATGTTTGATTTAATCAACCCGGTGACCACGTTGGCTTGCGGGCGTTGTGTGGCCAAAATCAAGTGAATGCCCACCGCACGGGCCTTTTGGGCGATCCGCACAATCGAGGTTTCTACTTCTTTGTTGGTCATCATCAAGTCGGCGAGTTCGTCGATGATAAACACCAAGTACGGCATCTTTTTAGGAATGCGAGCGGCTTCCATGTCGGTTTCAAGCTCAAGACGTTCTTTGATTTCGTCCCAGCCCAAGTCGTTGTAAGAACCAATGTCGCGTACGCCCACTTCGGCAAGAAGTTCGTATCGCTCATCCATTTTGGTGACGGCCCATTCCAAAATGCTGGCGGCTTTGCTCATTTCGGTCACCACCGGGCACATCAGGTGCGGGATGGATTTGAACATGCTCATTTCGACCATTTTGGGGTCGACCAAAACCAACTTCAATTCATCGGGCCGCTTGGTGTGCAAGAAACTCATGATGATCGAGTTCATGCAAACACTTTTTCCCGAACCTGTGGTGCCCGCAATGAGCATGTGCGGCATGGCGTTGAGGTCTTGCACCAGCGGATTGCCGCTGGCGTCTTTGCCCAAAAACATGGGCAGTTTCATTTTGGAAACGCGTTCGCGGTCCACGCTCATAAGCTCTTTGAGTCGCACGCGTTCTTTTTTGAGGTTGGGCACTTCAATGCCCACGGTGTCTTTGCCTGCCATGTTGGGCACCACGCGAATGTTGGGGGCCTTGAGGGCTCGGGCCAAGTCGCTGTCCACCGCGGTGATGCGGCTGACTTTGGTGCCAGGGGCTAGGCGAACTTCAAACAGTGTGATGACTGGGCCTGAATCAATGTTGACGATTTCGCCCTTGATGCGATATTCAAGCAAGGCGTCTTGCAGTTGGCGACCTTGGTTTTGAACGATTTCTTCCATCTCCTGGCTGAAACCATCTTCGGGTTCTTCGAGAAGGTCGATGCCGGGGAACTGGTAGCCGCTGAGGTCCATCTCGCGAATGGGGGCTTCATGCGTGGCTTGTTTTTTAGAAAAGTTAATGGGCATTTGCGCCATTTTGGCCCGGAGCGCGTCGGGGTTGAACTCTTTTTTGGAATTGACGTATGCGTCGGGGGCATCGGCGATGGAGTCGTCTTCGTCGTCGCCCGCATCAATGGGGGCCGCCGTTTGGGCTCGGCGAGCCGCCTTGCGCTGGGCGCGAGACAATTTGCGTTGGGGGGCTTGTTCTTTTTCTTGTTCCTGATCTTCCTCTGCTTCGATTCGCCCGCGAGCCGTTTTGCGTGCAGGCAGGGCGGCGCCTCTTTCATCGAGATCGTGTTCGCGAAGCGTTGGCGTGCGGGTGAACGGCAGGCCAATGCCTGCAAGGCTCGGCATTTTGAATCGTGGCAAGGCGGGAATGGCGGGGCATTTTTCATGAACCACGGCGCTGAGCTTGATCATGCCTTCGGCGATCACACGCGGCAAGGCCAGCACCACTTGATCCACGGCTAACAAGGCTCCAATCCAAAAAGCCAAGGCCAGCAAAAGCAAGGCGCCTGCCGACGCAAAGCGGCTGACAAGTTCTTCGTGAATCAGCAAACCCAGCAAGCCGCCGGGGCCCTCGGGTCGGTTGCTGATGCCGGTGACAAAGCGGTGGGTGGTCACCGCAATCAACCCCGAAGTCGTTGCGGTCATGATGGTCAATCCCACCGCCCGCAGCACCACTTGGTTCACCGGTCGTTTGCTGAGGGTGAGTAGAAGCCATGCCCCGAGGCCCAGCATGGCGATCCACACGCCCGGGCCAATCACCAGATAAGCCTCGTGTGCAATGCCTGCACCCAGCGGGCCCATCCAGTTGTGGGCCGACGCATGGGTCACCCCCACCAAATGGCTGGGGGCATCGGCGGTGTTGTAACTCACCAGTGCCGCCGCGACGATGAGCCACGCCACGCAGGACACCGCCAGCCCGACTTGTCGAAGGGCGGCGAAGCGTTCGGCTTGCTGTTTTTTGGTGGGCTTTTTCTTTTTACGTGTGGCCATGGCAATATTCTCCGGCGTGGGGGTTGGATCCAGAACAACGGACCAGTTCCAAATGGCGCGTACCAACCGCGCCCGACGGGTGAATATCGGCGTAGCGTTCGTGTGGGCGTCAAAGATCAGGGTTCAGTGGGTCCGAATATCAATTGCACTTGATCGACGGGAAGGGCGTATGGCAGGTGGGGCCTCGCAACGCGCTGTGGGGCGAGAAAAGCTTCCGATAAGCATTTTGTGTGAGAGGAGATGCTTTTGGCGATATTTGCGTATGCGGGTTTCGTCATGCGGCCCAGACCGCTCTACACTTGGGCCATGAGTACATCCCCTTCTGCCACGTCTTCACGCACCCTTCGCATTGGTCATAGCCCTGATCCTGATGATGCGTTCATGTGGTATCCGTTGGCCAACTTCACGGCCCCTGATGGCACGAAGCTCACGCCCAAGATTGATACGGGGGGGTATGACTTTGTGCATGTGCTGGAAGACATTCAGTCTTTGAATGTGCGGTCTGAAAAGGGTGAGCTTGAAATCACGGCGTTTAGCATTCATCAGTACCCCTTTGTGGCGGATAAATACGCCATGACCAGTTGTGGTTCGTCGATGGGCGATGGGTACGGGCCGATGATTGTGGCTCCAAAAACCTTTGACATTGCCGACCTCAAAGGTAAAAAGCTGGCGGTGCCTGGCGAACGCACCACGGCGTGGCTGACGTGCCAATTGTTGCTGGCGGAGCATGGGATGACCAAAGACGATTTGGACATTGGCTTTGTGATGTTTGACGAAATTTTCGAGCGGGTGGAAAGCGGTGAATATGATGCGGGGTTGATTATTCACGAGGGGCAAATCACCTACGAAAACAACGGTTTGCACTTGATTGTCGATTTGGGCAAGTGGTGGACAGATCGCAGTGGGTTGCCTTTGCCGTTGGGGGGCAATGCCATTCGACGCGATTTGATTGAAGCGGGCGAAGGCGGCAAGATTTGCCGTGTGTTGCTTGATTCGATTGATTATGCCTTGGCCAATCGCAAAGATTCGGTTGCGTTTGCGTTGAATTACGCCCGCGACATGGGCGCCGACTTGGCCGACAAGTTTGTGGGCATGTATGTGAACGATTGGACGCTGGACTATGGCGATCGTGGGCGCGAGGCGGTGCGCACTTTTTTGAAAGCGGCGGTGGATGCGGGGCTGGTGCCCGATTGCGGCGACATTGACTTTATTGATCCGGCGTGATCCAGCCTGAATCGAATTGATTTGACGCTGGCCTTTGGGCTAGCGTTTTTCATTGAGCAGCACGTTGGCGCGAATAAGTTCGGCGATGCTCCATGCTTGGGCGGGGCAGCCGCGCGGGGCGTGAACGCCGTTGGGCCCGGGCTTGGCCTCGAAAATCTCGTGAATTTGACCAAAGCCTCGGCCATTGAGGTGCTCGTGCAGGCCTGCGAGGGCGGTGTGTGCTTCTTTGCGGGCGGCGTCGCTAAAGGTGCCTGCTCGCAGGACGGCTTCGGCATAAGAACCCATGAGCCATGGCCAAAGGGTGCCACGGTGGTAGGCGCCGTCGCGGGCCATGGCGTTGCCACGATAGTGCGGGTGGTAGGCGGGGTCGTCGGTGGGCAAGGTGCGCAAGCCCACGGGGGTTAGCAGGTGATCGCGCACGGCGGCCACGCCAGCGGCGCGGTCGTCAAGCGATAAGGGGCTGCGTTCTAAGGCGCAGGCGATGATTTGGTTGGGGCGCAGTGCGGTGTCGGCGGTGCCGTCAGGGCGTACATGGTCGATGAGTCCGCCGTGGGGGCCGCCGCAAAAGGTGGCGTTAAAGGCGTCGTGTACTCGGCGGGCGGTGGCGGCGTAAAGTCCTGCAGCGCTGGGGTCGCTGGGTGTTAGGGCGGCGGCCAGGCCCGTTAAGGCGCTGTACCAAAGGGCGTTGATTTCGACACATCGGCCGGGGCGCGGTGTGAACACTTGGCCGTCGCATGCGGCATCCATCCATGTTAATTGAGTGTGGTCGTCGCCTGCCACAATGAGCCCATCGTCATCCACGCCAATGGGAATGGCTCGGTCGTCGTGGCCTTGGGCGTGAGTGCCCATGAGGTGTGCATCGACCACGGCGCGCACGGCATCGATCAGCCATGGTTCACTTTGGCCGCATGCTTGAGCGTAAGCCAGTGCGGCATGTACAAACCACAATGACCCATCCACGGTGTTGTAGTGGGCCAGTGTTTCGTCGTAGTCGTCAAAACGGTTGGGCACCAAGCCGTCGCGCATGGCTTGGGCAAAGGCTTTGAGGGTGTGGCCTGCTTGAGCAATGCGGCCTGTGGCGAGCATGAGTCCGGGCAATGCAATGAAGGTGTCGCGGCCCCAATCGGCAAACCATGGGTAGCCCGCGATAACGGTGGAGAGTTGTTGCCCCCCGCGTGTGCGCGACACCACGAAATCGCTGGCGGCTCGGGCCAGCACCATTGCGTCGGGCACGCCTGCGGCGGTGAGCCGCGTGGCCATGGCGTGATCGCGCACCAATCGTGGCGCCGCCACCGTGGCGGGTTGTAGTGGGCCGACCCGGCGCACGGCCAAGGTGGCGCTGCCTGCGCCCGCGTCTAGGTCAAAGGTAAAGCAGCCCGGGGCGAACAGGTCTTCGGTGTCGTCTTGGCCGCGAAAGGTTTCGCAAGGGTACACGGCGCGGTGCCACATGTCGGGTTTGGCTTCAAACGTTCCGCCTGGTGCGGTGAAGGCTGCGGTGTGATCGCCACGCGTGACTTGCGCGTTGCTTGGGCCTGCTTCAAGATGGAATGCGTTTGCATCCAGCCCTGTTTCGAGCGTGTGGAAGTCGCGCAGCGTGACCAAGGGTGAAACCCGCAAGGTGGCAGGGCCAGGCAGCCCGGTGGCATACCACCGCAGGGTGGCGGCAGGTGCGGCGTCATGCAGTGTTAATTCGCGCACCACACGAATGGGGCCGCGGGTGTACACCCAGCGAATGGTTTGGTCGCGTTCGCATCGTTCAAGGGCGGCATATCCCGCGGGTGAATGAATGAGTTTGGCGTCTTCGCCGCTGCGAAACAAAAAGGAACTCAGGGCGATTTTTTGATCGGCCTGCCCTTGGGTGCCGTGCAAAATCAGTTCGTCTGCCACTTGATTGAGAACGACCACGCGGCCGACAGGCGGGGTTGCGGCCGCCACCAGCAGCCCGTGATAGCGCCGCGTGTTGCAGCCCAACGCGGTGCCCATGGCAAAACTGCCTGTGCCATTGGTGAGCAGCCATTCGGCCTCTTGCAGTGCGGCACGCCCGGTTTGGGCAGCGGTCAAAATCAACGGGGTGGGGTCGGAAGCGGTCATGTCCGCCAGTGTAGAGAGTTCATTTTGAAAGAGGAATCGCTTGAGGTGTCTTCGTGGCGACATCACAAACCCGCAAACTGCCTTGGCTTCCCAATCTTCCTCAAGCCCCATACACATTCTTTAGATCATTAGATCGTTATTTTTTGCCTTTGGAGCGTTTGCCGCTTTCTTGTCGTTGCCGCGCGACTTCAAAGGCCAATACTGAGGTGGCCGCCACGGTGCCCAATGAAAGATCAAAAGGCCGGGCGTAGGGAATGGCCACCTTCAGTCGGCAGCGATCTAAAAACGACCGCTTGACGCCGCGTTTTTCGCCGCCAATGAGCAAGAACAGGGGGCCTGCCAAAGCGGCCTCGTTCAGTGGCGTGGCGTCTGGGACTTCCGCAGCAGCGGCCACTTCCAGCCCCGCTTCATTAAATATTTCTGCCGCCGCTTCGGGATCGTCTGCCAGCATCATGGGAATCAGCTCTGAGGCCCCCGCTGAAGCACGGGCCACGGTGGCGGCGCTGCCCGCAGCGGTCCAGTTGCGCGGCCGCACCACCACGCCGTGGCATCCGGCGGCATAAAGGCTTCGCAGTGCTTGGCCAAAGTTAAACGGGTCTTCCACGCCGTCGAGCATCACCACAAAGGGTTCACCTGCTTGTTCGGCTTTTGCGGCAGCCAAAAGCTCTTGGGCGGTGATGAATTTTCGCTCGCCCACGTGGGCCAGCACGCCACCGTGGTTTTCGGCTCCTGCTCGCGTATTAAGCGCCTCACGCGATTCTTTCACCAATTCTAAATCTCGACGTTTGGCAGCCCGGCGAAGCGGCTCAAGCTTGCGAAAATCCATCTCGCCATCCACATAAACGCCTATGACGTCGCGGGCATCCGAAAAAAGGGCGGCTTCGGCGGCAATGAGCCCCTGCAAATAAATGGCTTGGTCAGACATGGCATCTCGTAACGGGAAAAAGAAGGAACAGGCGTTTGACCATAGCGGCCACACGTAAGGGTGTCGTTTTTTAGGTTATTCGTTTGGGCGCCGGACCCGAACATTCTCACGTTCGGGGGTGGGCGAGGCGGTGGAGTTTGATTTTGGTTCAAGATCAATCCCTAAAATTCCCAGCAGTCGGGCGATCAGCGTGGCTGCGGCGTACACCCCCAGACCGATAACAAGGGCTAGCAAAAGTGTGACCAGCAGCGGCACAATCGCCACGGCAAGGGCAGTGAGTAACCCCATGCGGGCGGGCCAAGGCGGCTTCTTGAGCAGGGGATGCGAAAAAACATTGGAATCAAAAGGTGAAGGCATATTGGGCTCCAAGGGCAGGATAACGCTTCAAGCCGCCACATTGTGCGGGTTGTGCGGGGGAAATGAGCTGTTGTGCTTCTTGACGCGTCTGGGGTGTTTAAGTTGCGCGTGAAGCAGGACGATTCGGTAGACGTTGGCAGAGGCGTGGGCCTAGGCCGCAACAGACCTTAGGTCTAAAATCTGGATGAAAAGAGACGCATATGACCACCACGACAACCCCCAGTCCTGCTGAAATTCAAAAAACCGTCGAATCGGCGGTCAAGGAAATCAGCAACATCGCCACCCTTCCTGAAGTGACGATGAAAATCATCAAGTTGGTGGAAGACCCTGAGTCCACCGCCCAAGACATGAACAAGGTCATTAGCAGTGACCCGGCTTTGGGGGCTCGCATTCTTAAAGTGGTAAACAGTGCTTTTTACGGCCTGCCGGGCCAAATTGGCAGTATCAATCGGGCCGTGGTGCTTCTGGGGCTTAATGCGGTAAAGAACATCGCCATCGCAGCGTCGCTATCGAAGCTGTTTCGTGGGGGGAAAATTGCCGCGAACTTCGACGCACGTGACCTGTGGCAACATGCCATCGCTTGCGCCACCGCCACCAAATTATTGTCTGAAAAAGCGGGCATTGGCCTTCCTGACGAAGCCTTCCTTGCCGGATTGATTCACGACATCGGCATTATGGTTGAAATTCAGGCCCGCCGAACTGATTTTGTGTCGGCTCTTGAGCGGGCCGAAAAAGAAAGCCTGCCTTTGCGAGCCGCTGAATTTGCGGCTCTTGGTGCCACCCACGAACAATTTGGCGCAGGCCTTTGTCGGGTGTGGAAGTTTCCCGTGGCCTTCCAATTCGTCACCGGCTTCCATCACCATCCCCTGGATGTGCCCGAAGAAGTGCGTCCCTTGGTAAGCCTTGTTTACTTGGCCGACTACATCGTCGCCAAGCTCGAAATGGGCTTTGCCCATGAAGTCGACGCCCAAGCCCCGCCTTGCGCCGATGTGCTTGCCGCCGTCAAACTTGACGAAGCCGCGATCGACGCGATTTGTGCCGCCATGCCCGAAGCCGTGAGTGAAGCCCAAGGCGTGTTCAACGCCGCAGGTGGATAAGGCTTCTTAATCGCAAAATAACCCTACGAAATAACCCTCGCCCGATTTGATTCGTGGCGCGGCCCCAGACTCTTTTCCCTCCGGACGACGCCATCTTCTCGATGTCGTCGTCTTTTCTGCTACGGAGGTCTGGCGGCTGGCGTGCGGAGCGGGC
>JAZGFZ010000247.1:0-15358 GCA_036480015.1 Algisphaera sp.
ACGATCAACTTGAGGTTTACTATCAACCCATCGTCACCCTTAGCGATGGCCGACCCGCAGGTTTCGAAGCCCTTGTGCGATGGAACCACCCCGAACGCGGTCTCATCACCCCCGATCGGTTCATCCCACTGGCCGAAGAAACCGGGCTCATCATTCCACTTGGCGCCCGCGTGCTACGCGAAGCCTGCAACCAGCTCGCCCATTGGGATTCCACGCTGATCTTGGGCATACGACCCACCATGAGTATCAATTGCAGCAAGCGCCAATTACTCGACTCTGGATTCGTAACGCTCCTTAAAGACGTACTCCACAGTAGCGGGCTTGAAGCCCATCGAATCACGCTTGAGATCACCGAAACTGCCGTGATGGACCACCCCATCGACATCGCCCAAATCATGAGCGAAGTACGTCGATTGGGCGTCAAACTTTCAATGGATGACTTTGGCACCGGCCACTCTTCACTCAGCTGCCTGCACCGTTTCCCCATCACCTCGGTCAAAATGGACCAAAGTTTTGTGCGCCGCATGAACCGCGACAAAACATTCGCCGCCTTGGCCCAAACCATTGCCGACTTGGGCCTCAATTTGGGCCTTGATGTCGTGGCCGAAGGCATCGAAGAGCCCCTTCAACAAAAACGCCTCAAAGCCATGGGATGCCGCTATGGCCAAGGCTATCTGTTCGCCCGGCCCATGAACGCAGACCAAGCCACCGAATATCTCAACAACAACAATGGCAACGAACTGCGTTTGGCGGCATAAACCCCTTTCTTGTGCTTCGCAATCGTTTTCTGAGTTCAGAAAAAGCCGCTCTTTCTTCGGCTCTGTCGGCTAGAATCGGCTGAATGCTACGCAAATTCCTCCAGTCTAAAATCCACCGCGCCACGATCACCCGCTGCGACCTCGATTACGTCGGCTCGGTCACCATCGACCCCGACCTCCTTCGCGCCTGCGGCATGCAGCCCAATGAGGCCGTGATTGTGCTCGATCTCGACAACGGTGCCCGATTTGAAACCTACGTCATTCTTGGCGAACCGGGCAAAGGCGAAATCGGCATCAACGGCGCCGCCGCCCACCTCACCGAAGTGGGGCACAAAGTCATTTTGCTCACCTACGCCCAATTGACACAATTTGAGGCCCCCCGCCACGAAGCCACCGTTGTCATCGCCACCGATGACAACAAAGTGGGCGAAGTGATTGTCTACCCCAGCGTCTTGCCAGAACCCGCAGCAACCGACATTTAAAACACGATGCGGCTTTTGCGTGAGATGACTTGGCTTATTACGAGAATAAGCCGACCCATCAACCCCACGCACGTTTCGCAAGATGCTTCACATCATCGAGCATCAACACCAAACAAGGCAAGGTGAGCAAAATCAAAAAGGTGGCCGACATCAGCCCCATGGCGATTGAAATGCCCATCGGAATCAAAAACTTCGCCTGAAAACTCTGCTCTAAAATCAGCGGCATCAAGCCCAACACCGTGGTAATGGTCGTCAACAAAATAGGACGCAGTCGGTCGCGTCCCGCATCCAACAACGCGTCAAACGGTTCGCGTCCTTCGCTTCGCCGCAAATTAAAAAACTCAATCAAAATCAAGCTGTCATTCACCACAATGCCCGCAAGCGCCACCATGCCAATCAAGCTCAAAAAGGTCAAATCATAGCCCAGCGCCATGTGTCCCAACACCACGCCAATCAACGAAAAGGGAATCACCGCCATCACCACCAATGGCTGCACGTAGCTTCCAAAAAGCCATGCCAAAATCACATAAATCATCAAACACGCCGCAAGCATGCCCATGGGCAAACTTGCAAAAGCATCGCCCATTTGTTCTTGCCGACCCGCATAAGCAATTTCCACCCGAGGATGGTCCGCCCGAATCGCGTCCAACCGCTCGTCCAAGGCATTGCTAATGTCTTCAGGGCTCACCGACGGAACCGTGTCGGCCGTCACCGTCACGCTGCGTTGTCGATCCACACGCTTAATCGTCGCATATGTTGTGGCCGCCTTAATGTCGGCCACTTGCGACAACGGCACCGCCCGGCCTGCGGGGGTCATCAACCACATGTTTTCAACCGCCCCCAAATCGCGCCGCATCGCCGTGTCCATACGCACCCGCACGTCCACATCTTCTTGCCGATCAGAAAACGTGTGAGCGTCGATGCCAAACAACGTCGCCCGCACCTGCCCCGCAATATCAAGAGGCGTTAGCCCCACCGCCGCCGCATCGGCAGGGCGTGGCACAATTTGCCGTTCGGCTTGGCCCAAGTCGTTGTCGTCGGCCACATCCACCACGCCTTCCAACACATTTAGCTCATGCTTAATGTCACGCACGGCGGCCTCAATCGCATGGGAATCTGCCCCGCGCACCCGCAAGGTAATTCCCGCCCCACCCGGGCCCCCACTGATTTCACTAAAGCCAATGCGGTCAATGTCGTTTAACTGGCCCGCAAGGTTTTCACGAATCGACGCCACCACTTTCGAGGATTCGCGTTCGCGTTCTTCAACATAAAAAAGCTCGATGAACATTTGAGCCACATGCGTCGCTGCCGCCTCTGACTGCCCACTGTCGACATTCGCTCGCTGGCCCACCACCGACCCCACACTGCGAATTTCAGACTCTGCAAACGCCGCATTCTCAATGCGTTTCACCACACGTTCGGTTGCCTCCAGCGGTGTGCCAATGGGCATTCGCAAATCCACCACCACGGTTTCAGAATCATTGTTGGGCAAAAACGTAAACCCAACACGCCCGCCTTTAAACAAACCCACCACCACAATAAAAGCCGCGAGTGTGGCCGCAAGTGTGACGTACCGAGCCCGCAACGCCACCGACAAAAGGCGCACATAGCCCGGCACCAAACGCCCCATCACCCAATGGTCGCGGGTCGCTTCAAAGCGCTCCACCGCCTGTGCCATTTTCGAGGGGCCACCTTTTGTTTTTTTCAAACGCTCCCGCGCCACATCGCGTTTAAGCAAACTGTGGCCCAAGTGGGCAGGCAAAATAAAGAGCGATTCGAGAAGCGACATCACCAGGGCGCACCCCACCACCACCGGCAGCGCCCCCAGCAAATCGCCAATGTGCCCTTTAATGAAACTCAGCGGCGCAAACGCCACCACGCTGGTCATCACTGTGGCCACCACCGGCCAGCCCACCTGTCCAGTGCCGCTCACTGCCGCTTCCAACGCCGGTTCACCACGATCATGACGGGCTTGAATGTTCTCACTCACCACAATCGCATCGTCCACCAACAAGCCCATCACCACAATCAACCCAAACATGGTGAGCAAGTTCAGCGTGACATCAAGCGCCGACATTAACACCAACGTGCCCAACAGCGCCAACCCCAAGCCCACCCCCACCCACAAGGCCACACGCCAATTCAAAAACAAAAGAAGCGTGGCAAACACCAACACCCCACCAAAGCTGGCGTTTCGGATCAACAAATCCAGTCGCCCCTCCACAAATCGCGCCAAGTCGCTCAGCGCATCAATCGACGCGCCGACCGGCAACGGCGTGGGCGAATTTCTCCCCAATTCCCATGCTTCACGCTGCCCCGCCCCGCCCCACCACGGCCCGTCGTACTCTTTGCCCTGACGCCCCGCCACATAGCGGCGCACTTTTTTGGCCATGTCCACAATGTCTTGGTCGCCCACCTTAAACACCGTGAGCACTGCCGCGGGCTCACGGTTAAAACGATTGATCACGCGATCTTCCACAAAACCCGCCGTCACATGAGCCACATCGGCCACCGTCAACGCCCGGCCCGCCGCATCAGAGCGCAGCACAATGTTGCGCACCGCATCTGCCCGCTCGGGCACGCCCATGGTGCGCACACGCACATTGCCTGCTCGCCCCCGCACCATGCCGCCGGGGGTTTCGCTCATCCAATCATGCACCGTGGTCGCCACCGCAGGCAAGCTCAATCCATGTTCAATCAGCGCAGCCGATCGCACTTCCACCGAAATTTCATAATCGCGAACCCCATCAATCAACACTTCGCCCATGCCGTCAAAACTTTGCAGGTCATCGCGTACTCCGCGAATCAAATCTTTCATCACCGCTTCGTCAAGTGGGCCAAACACCGCCACACGAATCACCGGCAATCGAGGCTTAATCAATTGCGCCGTAATTTCCTCGGCCTCATCAGGCAAATCCCGCAACGCGTCAATCGAACGTTCAATTTCGTCAAGCGCCTCTTGCGGATCAACACCCTCAACCAATTTAATCGTCACGCCCCCGCCGCCCTCGGCCAGCGCGGTGGTGATCTCGTCCACCTCGTTCAAATCCACCAGTTGATTTTCAACCTTGATCGCCAAGCCATCTTCCACCTCATCCGGGGTGGCCCCGGGAAAAGGCATCGAAAGCGACACCCGATCGGGATCTGACTCTGGAAAAAACTCGCGGCGCAGCCCCAGCCCCGACACCAAGCCTGCGACCAAAATCGCAATCATGATGAGGTTCACGGGCACCGGATTGCGAATGCCAAATAAAGCCGGACTCAACGCGCACCCCCTGCGTCGTCATGGGCGTCCTCTTTGTCGAGACTAGTATCAAGATCAGCTTCAATATCCACGACGTCAACGCCCGAAGCCGCAGGCGATGCAGGCGGCCCCACAGGACTTGGCCCCGCAGCGACATCACGCATTTCCACCGCCGTGCCATCGGGCAACCGATTGGCAGCATCAATCAACACCTGCACACCCGGCGTCAAGGCATCGCCGCGCAACACCGCCCACTGGTCATCATCAGGACTCAACTCGGGCCGCAATCCGCTGATGTAAAAGTCGACCTCCACGCCACGACTCGCCAGCGTGCCCGCTTGCACCACCTGAATGCGTCCTTCACGCACCGCCCGGCGAGGCACCACCCAACGCAATGCACTCTGGCTCACCTCCACCGTGGCCTCCAAAAACATACCTGGCGGCGGAAGCATCCTCCGCGACGTGTCAGATTCGGCACCACGCGCAGCCAGTTCGGCACCGCCCGAGGCGAGTTCCGCATAAACCGTCAACGTGCGCGTCTCTTGGTCATATTCCGGCGCCACCCGCGCCACCACCGTGAGCCATGTTGGCCGAAACGCCCCCAACGCCCGATGCCCCGACACCCGCAACGTCAGCCGATCCCCCACCGCCACAGTCAACCCCGCCGCCGCAGGCAATGCCACCGGCACCTCCACACGATCCACCGCCACCACCCGCGCCACCCGTTGACCCACCGACACATTCTCACCCACCTCCACGTCCAACGCTTGCACCACACCCGTCAATGGACTCACAATTTCAGTGCGCTGACGGGCCAACTCTGCCAAATTAACCTTGGCCTCTTGCCCTGCTTTTTGAGCCTCCCACTTCCGCCGCCTCGGAGCAATTAAATCTGCCGTTTGCCGCGTGGTCAATTGTGATCGCTGCGCCGTAATCAACGTACGTCGGGCGATGTCCACATCTTTTCCTGTGGTCACTTCACGTTCATTCAATCGCACCTGACGATTAAATTCAGTGCGGGCCATCGCCACATCGCTGTCTTCCAATGCCAACCGTTCATTCAATCGATCCCACTCCACCTGAAGCTGCGCAAGTGACGCGTCAATTTCAGCAATGCGCTGCCGCGCTGCCTCTGCCTCACGTAAAAAATCTTCCGCGTCCAGCCGCACCAACACCTGCCCCTCGGTGACCGCCGTTCCAGGCCGCACGCCATCCACCCGCTCAACCACCGTCGCCATCACCCGCGCTGGCACATCCGCCGAACGCAGTGCCTGCGCCGTCCCCTGCCCCGCCCATTGACGCCGCACCTCTGATTGCTGAGCTGCAAAGGTGCGCACCACCGGCCGCACATCTTCAGCCAGCTTGGATTGAACTTTGGGACGCGACTTAATCAACACCGCCGCAAAAAGAACCGCTCCACCCAACAAAAGCAATCCAAGCCCCAGCCGACGCCAAAAAAGACCCTTTTGGGGCCGCACCGGCAACGCTTTCGAAGGCTCGGAAACATCGGTTTGCTCCTGCACCACCGCAGCGGTCGCGTCGGTCGCGTCGGTCGCGTCAAGAGCACAAGATTCATCGCAAGGCGTGTCGTCAGGCTGCATGGTAGGGAGATCACGGGGGTTTGAAAAAACCAACAGATGCTTATAATTGTAATGCTTGACGTCTCTTCACGACACGTCAGCAGACGCCTCGTCAAAAGCATTGGAACGGCCTCCCCTCCGAAGCAAGCCCATGACCGACCTCGCCACCTACCACCACCACCGCTCGCACACCGCCGACGCCTTGGCCGCGTGTTCCGGACCACGCCTCACTTCAAACCCCATCTCCGCCGCCACCTCGCTGGTTGCGCAAGTAAGCCACATCATCCGCACCCAACGTCGACCCGGCGAAACCAAAGCCCTCGATTATGGCTGCGGCAACGGCACCATGACCGACACCTTCGCCCAGGCCCTTGACGGACAAGCCTTGGGCGTCGATCCCTCATTGCCCCTCATTCGCGAAGCCGACACCACCCCAAACGCTCACTTTTTACACGCCCCTGCAGGCTCCGTGCCCGCCCCATCCCGAAGCTTCGACCTCGTCATCGTGTCCCTCGTGCTCGGCGGCCTCAATGGCGCGCGCCTAGGCCACGCCGTTGCCGAAATCATGCGCGTTCTTAAACGCGACGGACTCTTAATCCTCATCGAAGCCACCGGCGAACGCACCAGCAACACCCACTGGACCCAGCGATCCGCAGCGCAATACCAAGCCCTGTTTCCCAACGTGGGTCTCAACCAAGCCAGCACCTTTGACGCCAGCGCCGACCATCTCACCCTTTTGGCCGGAAGGGAAGGGGCGGGGGCGGGGCTTAGGAATTAGCGAATAGCAGTTAGCAAATAGCAGTTAGCAAGACGCAAGCGTTCACGGGTTGCCAAAAAACAGAAGGGGCTGAGGGGGAAAGTGAAAGACAATCCGGAAGCAACCCCACACCCTATACCCCACACCCCCAACCCCCCTCAATCCGGCGCCACCTCCGCCACAGGCGCCAGCCTTGCTCGGGCTTCCACCACATCCCGAATCGCCTCATGGGGCGTGCGAGCCAAAGCCGTTAGGTGGCCCATTTTTCGTCCCGGCCGCGCCTCGGCTTTGCCATAAAGATGCAAGTGCAAATCGGTTTCATCCGCATTCGTCCCCAGCGTGCTCCACGCAGGCTCACCATTTGCAGGCCACAAATCACCCAAAAGATTCGCCATCGCCGCCGGGCCGCGTGGCGCAATGGCCGCAGGCGGCAAACCACACACCGTGCGCACTTGCTGCTCAAATTGGCTCACCCCAAACGCGTCCATCGTTAGATGTCCCGAATTGTGCGGCCGCGGCGCCAACTCGTTCACCAACATTTGCCCGGCGCTCGCCTGAATACTTTCTCGCGTCTGAAAAAACTCCACACACAACACCCCCACCACGTCCAAGCCCGCCATGATTTTTTCGGTGATCGCAATCGCCTGCGCCTCCACCGCCGACGACGCCCCCGAAGGCACCACCGACACATCCAAAATGTGCTGCCGATGGGTGTTGGCAATCGGGCCATAACACACCGTCTCGCCATCCACGCCGCGAGCCGCCACCACACTCACCTCTTGTTCGAAATCAATAAATGCCTCAAGAATGCACGGCTGACGCCCCAAATCCTCCCACGCATAAGTCACATCTTTAGGCGATTGCAACACCCGCTGCCCCTTGCCGTCATAGCCTCCTCCCACAGTCTTAAGCACTGCAGGACATCCCAATTCCTCGACCGCCGCAGCCAATTGCTCCACACTGTTCACCGACGCAAACGGCCCCACCGCCACGCCCAATTCCACCAGCGTGTTTTTTTCGCGTACCCGATCCTGCGCCACCTCCAACACCTGCTGACCCGGCCGCACCGGCCCATGCGCCGCGCACGCCGCCGCCGTCGCCGCTGGCACATTTTCAAACTCATACGTCACCGCCGCCACCGACGCCGCAAACCGCCCCACCGCCTCCAAATCATCGTACGCCGCCGCCGTGTGCTCATCAGCCACCTGTGCCGCAGGCCCCTGTGCATCGGGGCTCAACACATGCACCCGATACCCCAGCCCGTGGGCCGCATCCACAAACATGCGACCCAACTGCCCCCCGCCCAGCATGCCCAACGTCGCACCCGATTGAATAATTGGTTCGTTCACCCCAGCAGAATAGCGGCAAGGGACGCGAAGGGGCTGAGGGGCAAAGGGACTGAGGGAAAAAGTGAAAGGCAAGAGAAGCCTCCCTCCAACCCAACGCACTCACCCCCTCCCAAAAAACCAAGCGTCGTTTTTTATAAACACAAAAAAAGCCGCCAGCAAAACGCCAGCGGCTTCATTCAAATCAAACTACCCACTCCCCCCGCCACGGCCCCGCGAAGGAGGTCGGGCGGTTGGCGTAGATGGCGGGCGTAAGCGAGCCGCCATCTCGCAAGGAGAGAGCCGAAGGTCGGCCCTAAAAGGGCCCCCGCAGGCGATCGACGCTGCGAGATGGTGGCGTAGCAGCCCGCCATCTACGCCAACCGCCCGACCTCCGTAGCCTTACTTACCACCAAGGCCTTTGAGAGCATTGCCGGCTTCTTTGGCTTTATCAAGCATGCCTTTCACGCCGTCAAGCTTTTCTTGGTAACCCGCAGGAAGCTTCACGCCTTCCAATTTTTCCATCAAGCTGCTGGCACCTTCGGTGTCGCCGCTGCTGATCATGTCTTTGACCTTGTCAAGCATGCCGTCAACTTGCTCGCCACCAAGCTCCATGCCTTCGGTCAAGCTGCTGGCATCAAGACCGTCGGTCAAGCTGCCTGCGTCAACGCCATCGGTGCTCAAGGCATCCTTGGCACCGTCAACCATGTCGCCAGCTTTGTCCTTAGCGCCTTCAAGGGCTTCGCCAGCCTTGTCGGCAACAGCACCCGCTGCATCGGTGGCTTTGTCGGCTGCGGCACCCGCCACTTCACCCGCTTTGTCGGCCACGGCGCCCGCTGCGTCACCGGCTTTGTCGGCCACAGCACCCGCTGCATCACCGGCAGCAGAAGCAGCATTGCCTGCGGCATCTGCTGCAGCGGCACCAGCATCTTTGGCCTTGTTCGCCACACCCGCAGCCATGTCGCTCGCACTTTGGTCGCAGCCCACGGAAAGTCCAGCGGTTAGCAAAAGAGCAGTCAAGGCCGGAGCCACAGTAAGGTTAAGCAGGTTCTTCATCACAAATATTCCCAAAAGAGTTTCAAACAAATCATTGCCTGCATACACAGGCACGGGTGGCCGCAAACTCTGTTCAGAGCAAACCCGGGAACATCCCGGAAGCGACCGTGTAACAGTGTATCCGTCTTATCCACAAACCACACGCACGGCGACCCGCCACACCCTAAGCCCACTTCCAACTCTTACAAAAAGCACAAAAAAAGACGGCGTAGCGGGTTACGCTACGCCGTCCGATCCTCAACGCGGGGCCGGGGGAGTCCAACCGCGAAGAGGGGTCAAGGCAAAGTTAAAAACAAACAAGCGGTTGCAGATACGTTTATCCACAAATCTTGTCCGCGGGGCAAACACCCTAGGGGTCAACCCGACATCGCTTGCAAAAGGTACGCCAAACGCCCCCCGCCGACCATCGGGGCGAACCCTAGATTTTTATTTTTTTACTTCACAACCCGTTACAGAGTCGCTGGTTGCTTCTTTTACGCCCCTATCGCAACAAAAAACCACGCACTAACCATCGAGCTGAGTCAACCCCTCACGCAGCGCAAATTTAGTGAGCTCTGCGATATTGAAAATATCAAGCTTGCGCATCAGATTTTGCCGGTGGGTCTCAATTGTTTTCACCGACACAAACAAGTCTGCCGCAATTTGCTTGGTCGACCGACCTTCAGCCATCAACTGCAACACTTCGCGCTCACGCGGCGTCAAACGCCCCAACAGCCCCGACCCCCCGGGCCGAATGTCCTTTAAATAATCCTCAATCACCACCCCACTAATACTAGGGCTCACATACGTTTTGCCCGCTTTAACCGCATCCAAGGCCCGCACCAATTCATCAAACGCACAGTCTTTCAGCAGGTAACCGCTGGCCCCAGATTGAAACATACGCCGCACATAAGTGGCCTCAGACAACATCGACAGCGCCACGATGCGCGTTCGCGGCACTTGATCCTGAATCTGCCGCGCCGCCTCCACGCCATTGAGTCCCGGCAGCCCCACATCCAGCAAAATAACGTCGGGTTTAAGAGCCACACATTGCGACACCGCCTCACGACCATCGGCCGCTTCTCCCACCACCTCCAAGCCCTCGGTGGCATCAATCAACATACGAATGCCATCACGCACAATCTGATGGTCATCGGCTAAAACAATTTTCGTATCCATTGCACACAACCCACTCACTCACCACACGTTCGCCGCCCCCGCCACGAACCAAATCCAAGTGCCTCAAGCATACCCGCACCGCCCCAAAAAATCCCCCACAAGCTCTTGCACCGCATATCGAACTTAAGTCAACATCAAGACCTACGACACCGACAACGGAGCCACCACCCGCGCCACGGTGCCTGCACCTGGCGCCGATTCCACCTCCAAGCAAGCCCCCCAATGCATCAACTGCTCACGCACGCTGTACAAACCAAAACCGCCGGGGCCCACCACCGGCTCTTCCAGTTGCGCAACATTAAAACCCGCCCCATTGTCCGTCACCGTTAGCACCATGTTGGCCCCCTCACGGCGGGTCTCCACCACCAGCTGCGATGCCTGGGCATGCTTAAGTGCATTGTTAATAAGCTCACGAATCACCTGAAACAACACCACTTCCACATCCTGCGTGGGATTGCGATCGTCACCATCATCCCGAAACACGCAGTCAATCCCAGGATGACGCCGCCCCATCTGCTCGACCAAACTGGCCAACGTCGCAACAAGCCCCAGCTCGTACAACATCGGCGGGCTCAACTCAAAGGTGAGTGTGCGTGTCGCGTCAATGGCCTGCCCAAGCACATCCAACACCTCGGTTAGCCCTTGGGTCAACGTGGGGTCTTCCGCCCGCGCTCGCTCGGCCGCAATTCGCAACTTGGCGGCCGCCAACAACTGCCCCACATGATCATGCAAGCCCACCGCCAAACGATGCCGCTCGCGCTGCTCTGCCAAGGCCACCTGCGACCCCATTGCCCGCAACCGTTCATTGGTGCGGGCCAACTCGGCCGTGCGCTGCTCCACCCGCAACCGCAACTGCTGTTCAACCTCGCGCTGCATCGCCAGTTCGCGATCCACCGACAACCGGCGATCCCGGGCAGCCTGCAAAATGCCTTGGGTGTGTTCAAAATCGGCACCCGCACCCGCAATGGCCACAATTTCCGCATCAGGATCCACCAAGCGTAAAGCCACCGCCTCCAATTGATGATTCACCCCCACATCATCGGGCTCTGACCACGAGGCCGAGCTCAATGTCGCAGGCCCTTGAGCCTGATTCCAAAACGCCACGGCGTCTTCCAAAAACAAATCCATAAACGCAAAGCTGTTTGCCAAATCGCATGGCGCTTGGGGCGTGCAGCCAAACGCTTGGGCCCAAGGTGGTGGATCAGCCAACCAGCGATAACCCGTGGGTGACAAATCGCATCGCTCAGCCACCAACAGCCCCATCGCCCGCAACACATTCGCCGTTGGAGGATGCTTCTCATTCATGCCATCACCGCCCCAAGCAACGCGTCAAAAGCCTCTTCCACATTCAAACCACTTTTGGCACTCGCATTAAACGTTGCCACCGATGCCTCACGCAAACCCAGCAGCATGTCCCCATCCAATTGCCAAGCATCCTCTAAGTCGTATTTATTAAGCAGCAACACAAACGGCAAAACCCCCACCTCATGCTCCACCCGACGCCGCAGCACCACCGCTGTTTCCAATGTTTCAGGACGGGTGCCATCCACCACCAACAAATAACCCGCCGCCCCGCGCAAATAAGTTGTTTGCACCTTCACCAAATCATCTTCGCCTTCAAGGTCCCACAAAATCGCAGTCACCTCACGCGGCGCATCCCCCGCGTCAACGCCCGGCAGCGTCACCACCTTCTTGTCGATTTTCACCCCAATGGTCGAATGGTATTTTTCGCTGAACAAACTTTTGACAAAACGCGAAACCAAACTGGTCTTACCCACCGCAAACGCACCCAACATACACACTTTGGCTTGTTTCAAAACAACATCCTTCACTGCCCCACGGGGCAACCGATTCATCGTGACTCCAACCGAGCCTCAAACATAACACGCCGATTGGCTTTTTGAAGTTCGTCCAACGCCGTGCCCGGCACCCTTGGCCTGCGCGACCCCTCTCCCACCTTCACCATAGCCGCCGGACGCTCACCCAGCACCTTTAACTTTATTTTCAATGCCTCCGCCACAGCCTCAGCCCGCGCCAAACTCAACCTTTCATTGGCCTGGGCATCACCCGCTGCATCGGTGTGCCCCGTCAAAACAAGGGTAAACCTGTAATTCAATGCCGCCGCACAACGCGCCACCTCCCTCACCCGATCCGCGGCCCTTTCAATCTGCTTTTGTGCCTCCGGCGATGAAACATCTGCCCCATTGGGCATGGGCACCTCCACCGCCGCCAACGCCGCAGTCGCCACCTCCAATGCCACCGCATCCACATCCGTCACCGCCGACCAATCCACCGACGCAGCCGTCAACGTCACCCCATTTGCCCCGCCGCCAGCCGCCAACTGCACCCTCGCCTTTTTCAGCCACGCATGAGACGCCGCACCATGGGCCGCCCACTGCACCTCGCCACTCACCCCCACCGGCCGTCGTTTAAACCGCACACTCGCAGGCGCTTTTAACCACGCCGCCGGATCCACGCCCTCATTCACAGCCATTGCCTCGCCAGCGGACACACTTGAATCCGTACGCCGACTGAATTTTTCATAAATCTGCCAATTGGGAAGCACCTCTCCCACCGACACCTCCGACTCATTCAAAACCATGTAAGGCGTTTTTCTTGCCCGCACATCGTAAAGCCCCGCCACCGTCGATTGGCCCCACCAGTTGTGGTTGTAATCCACCAACAACACACCCGGATTCATGCGCAGCGCCGTCACAAAACGATTCCACCGCAACGTCGATCGCACCGCGAAAGCAACCCCCGCCACCAACCCCGCCAACAGCAACGCCGTCAACAGCCAACGCATCAACGGATGCTTGCCACGTCGCGGCATTTGAGCCGACACCAAACACCGGCTCAAGTCAGGATCGGTGCCCACAAACAACGCGTTGTCACCCTCAAAGCCTTCCAACTCTTGATGAAACCGCTGATGCACCGACTCCACCGATTCTTCAAACACTTCACGCAAGCCCTCAGGGCCTTCGCCGCGCACCGCCGCCGCCAACACCGCATGGGGCCCACGCTCCACCCACACACTCGTGCCCCCCACCCGCAACTTTTGCAAACCTGCCCCCTTGTCGTCCTCACGACCCGCAAAACTATCGCGTACAAAATCGGTCACCGCCGTCAACATGCCCGACACCAACTCCGCATCGCGAGCCGCCACATCAGGCGCCGTCACATGATGCAACAGCAACCCCGTTTCTGCATGAATCAAAAACACCTGCTCCACGCGATAGCGCAACGTTTTAAGCAGCAGCACCTCCCCAAAGGTTTTACCCGTGCGCTTGGCCTCCAACCGCCAGCGAATCGACTGAATCGACAAACTGTGTTCCAGCGTTTCATTTAATCCGCTCACCGCCTTCGCCAGCGCATCGCTCACCGCCTTGCGAATGGCCGGACCAATAATCGGAAAAATCGCATCGATCATCGGCTGCGGATTGCGCTCAATCGACACCTCAATCGCCCGATCCACCGTCGGACTCAGTGCATCCGCCAACTGCGTGCCATCCTCGCCGCTTAACCGAACCGCCGAAGGCAACACCTGAGCCAAAGACTTCGCATTCAACTGCCCCGCACGCACCTCTTCACGTAATCCCGCCACCTCTTCACGCTCGGGGCCGTTCAAAAGTTGCCGCAACTCTTCAAGCGCACCCTCCACCTCCGCCGTCACCGGCGGCGACGATTCAGAAGGCGTTTCAGATTCAGGGGACGTATCCAGAGTCATGGCAAAAGAAGCGAAAAGGCCAACGCGATCAAAGATTAAAAAGGAAGACACCAAGCAACACGCCCCCCATGCCACTCAAACACTCAACCCTTTTTCCGCTTTCCGCCCGCCTTGTTTCCAAGTGCCTGCGCCAACCCTCCAAACAATTCCGCCAATTGCTCGCGATCCACCATCGCACCACGCAACTCAGCCGACAACGCCTGAATCTCCGCTTCATGCGCCTCACGGGCCGCCTGTAAATCGGCTCGCAGCGCCTCATGCTGCGCATCCACCTCGCCACGCAATTTCTCCTGCCCCGCCTCAATGGCCGACTCCAACTCAGCCACCTGCCCGGTCAGCTGAGCCTCAATCGCCTTGAGCCCCGCCGCTTGCTCGCCCGCCCCCGACTTGGCACTGGCCTCCAACAACGCCACCGCCTGGGCCAGCTTCTCTTGCTGCGCCTTCTTCAACGCCTCCAAGCTGGCCTTTTGCGCCGCATGCGTCTTCGCAATGTCCTGCGTCAACCGCCCCTCAAGCTGATCAAACCGCTCGGTACTGCGGCGGGTCTGCTCGCCAAACAAAATGTCACGCACCTTGTCCAAGCTGCCCGAATCTGGCCCATTCGATTGAGCCCCTGCGTTGTTTTTAGCCTTGGCCATGTCACCTTCTACCTACTTAACAAGAAAAGAAAAGAATCCCACAAAACACAAGCCCCACAGCATCACGCCATCGGTCCATGCAAGTATACGACGCCCCGGCCTCCAAACCACTATAATCGCCCGCCCCCACGCCGGAGTGGCGGAATTGGCATACGCGGTGGATTCAAAATCCACTGGCCGCAAGGCCTTGTGGGTTCGAGTCCCACCTCCGGTATTTTTGTCGCACGACACGCGCCCCCCCCCGACCACGCTGCCCCAACGGAGACTTGACTCATGATGGGTTTTGAAATCATCGCACTCCTGCCTTTCCTCAAGCCCTCCTCACGTCGCGGCGGCGGGGGGTTCATCCGCAGCATGATCCGCTGGTTCATCATGGTCGCCATCTACGACATCTGCATCGGCGGTATCGCCGAACTGCTGGGCGTGTCACGCATGATCGCCTGCCTCATCTTCATTGCTGGCTTATTGGCCGTCAGCGCCGTGGGTTACCTCGTCAAAGAACGCGTCAGCCCCGGCATCGACGACTGACGCCAGACTGACAGCAGACTGACGCCAAAGAAGAACCCAAGTGCGTCAAAACCAAAGGACCAAGCGAAGCGACACATCGCCTTCACATTGGTTCCCCACCCCCCG
>JAZGFZ010000248.1:0-5866 GCA_036480015.1 Algisphaera sp.
ACTGACGCATAAATTGATTGTTTTCGATGATTGAAAAATCATCAAAGATAAACGGCCCACCAAAGCTTCCTGCATACACCCCAAGCGTGGCTGCAAAAAGTAGCAACCAAGGCCAACATCGACAAAACCACGAGCGAGAAGTATTTTTAAACATTGCAAGGTATTATAAAAAAAACCGACCGTGTGCGATTTGCACACGGTCGGCTATTTTTCAGCCTAAATTTCACCTAGCACGCTAGGATTAACGTTTAGGAATTATCGCATATTGATGTAAGTGCCAGCAGCATCTTGGCTCATGGCCGCATCCGCACCAGCGGTCGCGGTGCCTGTCGTTGGGTCATCGGCAAAGATGTTGTCCGTCGCCACTGCATCGAGATTGGCGTACTTGGTTTGCTCAACTTCAGCTTGGGTTTCAAACGATGTACTGTTGTCGTTGTGAACGATACCGCCACGCCAATCACCACTGGCCTTTTCGGTCCACACGCTGGAGATACCCGTGCCAGTGGTCGCATCAGTACCTGTATTAAGGTCTGACAACACAATGGCTGAGGTGTTCAGGGTTTCTTTCCACTCGCCGCCACGGGGGGCGGTCGCAGCAGCAATAGCGTCGCCTACGGCGGCCACGCCAGCAGCACGGAAATCAAGGAACGCATAAGAGAAGTTCGTCAATTCGATGTCTGCTCCCCCTGCTGTTGTGACATCCGCTTCCGCCGCGTCGGCGTCGGCAGGGTTGATCACGTAATCAGGTGTGAAGTAGTTGCCGTTGACCATGATGGCCACAGCATTGGAGGGGGTGCCATACGCGAGACCCCCAAAATCTTGGTTGACCTGATTGACTTCAGCCGCAGCAACCTTGCCCTTGGAATCGAGCATGGGGAAGAACCCATCGTTACCACCGGACTTATTGCTTTGAGCATAAGTCACAAAGCCTTGATGGATACCACGCAGTTGCGTGTTGTTGGCCATTTGACGGGCTGTGCGGCGGGCTGCACCCAAAGCTGGGAGCAAAATGCCGATGAGCAGGGCGATGATCGAGATGACGACCAGAAGTTCGATAAGGGTAAAACCATTGCGACGTTTCATAAGAAACTCCTTTGTGTTGTCCGAGGGGTTAAATACAGCGTGGGTGGGTTGACATGGACGGCTTCGACTCGTTTTCGGCCAGTGCAAGCCCGGAGAATCCGGTTTTGCAGAGAGGCAAATGAGAGATAGAAAATGGCGTCTTTGAGCGGTGGGCCGCGGGGTGTCTTCCTTTAAACGTGTGTTCTTGCCTTCGGGAAAATCCGAGTCGAACCTTTCGACTCAGAGAAGTGGAGGGTGGGCTGTTAGGCCGACGCTTCATTAGTACAATTAATTATCGCCGTATGCGAGGGGTTTATCAATCAGGGCTTGCCGGAGTTTGTTTAGGGTAATACCTGAGAGCTTCAGGACAAATGGGGAGGAATAGGCGGGCAGGAACAGCGGGGATTCACAAGCGGGGGATTCACCCCACGGGGAACCCCCATATGCTATCGGGGGCATGGGCGTAGTGTCAAGATTTTTTAATAGTGAAGGTTTAAAATAGTGTTTCTGAGGTTTAAATGACGATTGTTATGGGGCTCTCAAGGGTGCCGACAACACCGTTCTCCCTCATAATGGCTCCTCTCCTGCCTTTCCTGCCCACCACAGGCCCAATGATTTAGAATAAAAACATGCTTCCAAGCCAAACCCAACGCGTTTTAATGCTTCTGGCGCTGCTTCTGGGGATTCCCGCACTGGCGTGGGCGACCAGCACCTTGGGGCCCAGTGACGGATTGGGCGGCTGGGCCATGGCGGACTGGGAACATCCGCTGCACGACGCGAGCTGGTTGCTGCTGGGGGTTTTGCCCGCAGTGCTGCTGGCTGCGGTGGTGGCGGCGGCAGGCAACCCCCTTACAGGCCTGTTTACGCTGGGGGCCACGCTAAGCGTGGGGCTGGCAGGGTTAAAAAGCGAATCCGCCGCAGGCGTTTTGCGTCGCAGTTTAAATCCAAGCGCGGTCACCTACATCAAACTGTCGGCCGAGCTTTTGGCTTGGGGCTTGGCCACTGCGGGGGTGTGGCTTGCGCTGCAATGGGCTGCGCCGCGCATCGCAGCGCGGCTTCCCAAACGACTGCGAAGCGAACATGCAACCCCCCCCACCGCCGTACCACGTTTTGGTTTTGCCGAGCTTGGATCGTTGGGGGTGACGGCCATGGTGGGCGCCGCACTGACATGGGTGCTGGTGCAAGACAACTCGGCCGCTCAAGCCATGGGCTCGGTGCTGGTGGCATTTACCATTGCGCCGCTGCTGGGCCAAAGCATTTCACCCGCCAAGCACCCGCTGGCGGTTCTTTTGGCGCCTGCAGTTGCTGGGGTGGGCGGCTATTTGTTTGTAGCGCTCACACTGGGCCGCACCGAGGGCGCGTTGCTGCAAGCTTTGTTTGACGGAAGCCTTCCGGGTGTGGGCCGGGTGCTGCCGTTGCACTATGCAGCGGCGGGTTTAATGGGGGTTTGCATTGGCTTGGGCGTTTGGCAAATGACCCTGTGGACCAAGACCGCGAGGCCTGCGGATTAAGCGTTGCCTGAGCACCCCGCCGCCCCGAGTCCAGCACCACGGCAAAGTGCATCATATGAACGCCAAGTGGCGCCGTAGGGCATAGACTGACCGCATGCAGCAGCTTGCTCGGTTCAAAACACTTTTACACCGCAGGTTGGTTGAATCGGGCTATTCCACCGAGTGGTATTTAATTCCACTGGCGGCACTGGTGGGCGCCACCATGGGCTTGGTGGCGGTGGGTTTTGACTGGCTGGTTGAAAGTGCGGGGTACTTTTTCTTTGGGGTGTTGGGGCAAAAAACATTGGATCAAACCTTGCCCGGCGGCAAGTTGTTGCTGCTGATTATGCTGCCCGCACTAGGCGGTTTGGCCGTGGGGCTTATTGGCTTGGTGGCGTATCGGTTGGCGCCACGATCCAAAGGGCATGGCATTCCGGTGGTGGTGGAGGCGCTGTCGCGTAACGAAGGGCACATTCCTGGACGGGCTGGTTTTTTTCGCGCGATCACCTCGTCACTCACCATTGGTTCGGGCGGGTCGGCAGGCGTTGAAGGGCCGATCATTTTAATTGGTTCATCGTTTGCATCGACTTTGGCCCGGCTGGCACGGGTGGGCCGCGAGCACCGACAAACCTTGGTGGGCTGCGGCGCGGCGGCGGCCACGGCGGGCTTGTTTAATGCCCCCATTGCCGGGGTGATTTTTGTACTCGAAGTGATTTTGCGCGACTTTTCACTCAAAACCTTTATGCCCATTGTGGTGGCCAGCGTGTTTGGCACGGCCACCGCGCAAGCGTTGCTGGGGCAAAACCAAGCCGTGTTTGGGGTGAGCGAAGCACTCAGCACCGGCAGCGTGTTTTCAGTGATTGAGCTGGGCCACTATGCCGTGCTGGGCATTTTGTGCGGCATGATGGGCGCCACTTTTAATGTGGCGGTGCGGGCCAGCGAGCGGCTGGGCCAAAAAATGGCGGGGCCCGCTTGGCTTAAACCCGCGCTGGGCGGCGCCCTTTTGGGCATGCTGGGCGTGGGCTTTGTGTTGTTGTTTCGTCAACCGGTGGTGGGTGGATACGCACCGCCCACGTTTTTTGGCAACGGCTACCCGGTGATCACCGCTCTGCTGGACCCCAACTCCTACATCGCAGAAACCTCCGACACCCAAGGCCAGTTTCGCAATGCCGGGCTGGCCCTACTGGCCGCTCTTTTGGGACTAAAGCTGGTGGGCACTTGCCTCACCATCGGGTCGGGCGGGTCGGGCGGAATCATCGCCCCCAGCTTACTCATGGGCGCCACCTTGGGCGGCGGATTTGCAGTGGCCTGCCGTAACGTGGGTTTGTTTTGGGGTGAAACCCCGGCGTCTTATGCTTTGGCAGGCATGGCGGGTGTGATTGCAGCGGTGGCCCACTGCCCGCTCACCGCGTTTTTGTTGGTGTTTGAAATCACCGCCGATTACCAAGTGATTTTGCCGGTGATGCTGGTGTCTATTTTGGCCACCACCGTGGCGCAACTGGCCCTGCCTGACTCGGTGTTCGCCGCTATTTTGCGAAGCCGTGGCATTCGCACCGGCACTTACTCTGACCTCACCCTGCTACGCCGCATGCACTGCCGCGACGTGCCACTGACCCGGGCCGTCACCGTTCACCCCGAAGACCCCGCCCAACGATTGATTGACTTGGCCACCGACTACGCCGTGGTGGATTATGTGGTGACCGACGAACAGGGCCACTGCATGGGCATGGTGGTGGGCCAAGACGTACGCGCCACACTGGTGCAGCGCGAGGCCGTGCCACTTTTGATTGTTTCGGAACTCATGCGCACCGACTTGCCCACCGTCGAACCCAACCAAACGTTGGATGTGGTCATGGAGCTGTTTTCTCAACACGACGTGGCAGGACTGCCTGTGGTGGACAACGATAGAAACATCCACGGCATGATCACCCGAGCACGTTTGATGCAGTGCTATCACGCCGCTCTCGAAAAACGGGGATAGCGGGCGGCTTCGCCGCCGGGGTGTGGGGTTGATTTGGGGTTTGTTGCTTTCCACTTAATGCCTCAGCCCTTCGATGCTGGGTTTGAATTATTCCCCATCCATATCTTGCTAATTGCTAACTGCTATTTGCTAATCCCCCCCCTCCTACCCCGTCGCCCCCGCACGCTTGCCACTACCCTGCACCTCCTGCACCATGGCCACCTCACAATCCACCACACCCGACAAACACAGGCTGCGCTTCCGCCGCCGCGATCGCCTTCACGGGGGAGCTGCGTTTAAGTCGGTGTACGACGGCAAAGTCCGAAAACACGCAGGGCCGTTCACCGTGTTTAGTTTGCCCAACGGCCTTGAGCATGGCCGCTTGGGGCTTAGTGTGTCGCGAAAAGTGGGCAATGCCGTGCGACGCTCACGGGTCAAACGCATGTTGCGCGAAGCCTTCCGGCTTTCAAACGATCAACGTCCGGTAGGCTTTGATTGGGTGGTGGTGGTTCGGCCGCACGAACCGATGACGCTTGAAGATTACGGCCGTTTGTTTAATCAAGCGGCCATCAACGGCGCCCGGGTGTGGTCCAAAGCAAACCGCACCGTGCCGCCCTCTCAAACGCAGCCTTAACCCACACTTGCCCCTTTACGACTTTTGGCCCATTCCACCCGCCCCACTTCTGCCGCATCCCGTGCCGACGAACCGCGTCCTAATGCGCAGCGGGCGGTTCGTTATGCGTGGGCCACCTGCCGTTACGCCACCGATGAACTGCGCGAAGATCGCGCCAGCCAAATGGCGGCCGCACTGACCTATCGCACGATTTTTAGTTTGGTGCCCATGTTGGTTTTAGGGTTGGTGGTGTTCAATGCCTTTGGCGGCTTTGAAACCGTCGGTGGCGATTTGCAAGACAAAATCTACAGCTACCTTGGGCTTAACATGGTGACCGCCGCGCCGCCCACCCCAGCACCTGGCGACGTGATTTTGTACACCGTGCAAACGCCCGAGGCGTTTCAAAAAGCCCAAACCGCAGCCAGCGTTAAACATCAGGTCGACACGGTCATCGCCGCGCTGTCTGACCGCGTGCAAAACGTCAGCTTCACCAGCATTGGCATTGTGGGTTTGGGTTTGTTGATTTGGGCCGCACTGCGTTTGGTGATTTCTGCCGAAGACTGCTTTAACCGCGTGTACCGCGCACCCACCGGACGACGCTGGCACCTGCGCATCACCATTTACTGGGCCGTGCTCACGCTGGGGCCTGTGCTTTTGGCACTGAGTGTTTACATCACCACACGGCTACTCAATGCCGCCACCAGCGTGGCGGTGGTGGGTTGGTTTGTCAAACTTTTTGCG
>JAZGFZ010000249.1:0-4071 GCA_036480015.1 Algisphaera sp.
TTCCAGAGCCAAGCGTTGAGGGGCGCCCTTAAGCATGTGGTCGGCGAAGACCATGGCTTGGGCTTTGCCTGCTTGTTTGGCGGCATACATGGCGATATCGGCCCGTTGGGCGGCTTGGTCGGCAGTAAGGCTTCCCACGTTGGGAAGAATGCCAATGCTCGCGGAGATGAAAACTTCTTTTTGGTCGAGCGTAAACGGCGGCGCAAGGGTTTTTTGAATTTGATCGGCCACACGCACGGGGTCTGATTTCACCAAAAGGATGAATTCATCGCCACCTTGCCGGGAAAGGATGTCGTTGGGCCCCAAACACGCTCCGATGCGCGACACGGTGGTGACCAAAAGTTGATCGCCGGTTTGATGGCCATACGAATCGTTGACACGTTTAAAGCCGTCAAGGTCGACAAAAAGAATGGCGACGTTTTGACGTTGATCAGGGGTGAGGGCATTGAAACGTTGTTGGAACTGACGACGGTTGGGCAAGTTGGTGAGGGGGTCGTGCAGGGCTTGATGACGCAAGGCGCGATCGCGCTGAATGCGGAGTCGTCCCAGTCGAAAAACAAAAAGGGTGGCGGTAAGCAGTGTGATGCCTGACGCCAACACCGTGACGCCGTTGGCAATGTTGGCGGCGGCAGCGGCAATTTGATCGTCGCGCACTTTGATTTTGCTAAGTGATTCTTTGAAGTCCGCGAATTTCATGTCGTGATAACGAAGCCGACGTCGCACTTGTTGGGTGGATAAATCCATGAGTGCAAAGGTGCCTTGTACGTCACCTAAAAAGGCCAAGGTCCTATCGTCGAGCTCTTTGAGTAATTCGGCGCTGGGTGAAAAGCCGAGTTTTTGATTAAGCACGCCCCCTTGTTTTTCGATTTCCTGCAATGCTTCGATTCGATTGAAGAGATTGATGCGTCCCTGTTGTTCTTCGCCGCGAACTTGAATAAAGAGCATTTGTTCTTTGGCCAAGAGCATGGTGAGGCCGCGCCAAACCACCCCAGCGTGGGCCGTGGCTTGGGTTTCGATGGCGGTCAGTTCTTGGGTGATGTGATTGCGTGTGTTGGCGTGGCGGTGCAGCCTGACCGACGCGATGATGGCGGTGGTGGCACTGAACGTCACCAACGCAAGCAATGCCCACGACGCCCAGCGGTAGTCGCGGGCGGGGCGGGGAAATGGCGAGGTGGATTCTGTGAAGGAAGATTCTTGATACGGCATGATCGAAGTTCCGGCGCGGCAAAGCGTGAACGCTTTGCTAAAACAACCACAAAAAAATGTGGCCCTTGACGCTTAGAACATCGGCGTGGTGAGACGTGGGCTGAATAGGGGAATCATCAATGCGGAAAGGTTGGGAGGCCCTACAAACCCGGTAAACCCTACAAACCGTTTGGATTGCTGAAAAGGTCCAAAATTAGAAATCGAGCGTGCCAAGCCAAGCGGCGCGAAGGGTGTCGAGCGGGGTGTCGAGCACTTGGCCTGTGGCGGCGGTGCGGAGGGTGAGGCGGTTGTGGGGGGCGAAGGTGCCGATTTGAGCGAAGGGGAGGTTGGCTTCTTTTAAGCCGCGAATGGCGGCGTCGAGGTGATCCGGAGACACTTCGAGAAGATAGCGCGATGGGTTTTCGGCAAAGGCTTTGGCCGCAAGGGTGGGCTCGGCATCGACGGGAAGGTGGGTGAGGTCAAGGTCGAGTCCGATGCGACCTGCAAAGGCCATTTCGGCCGCGGCGACAAGCAGTCCGCCTTCGCTGCAGTCGTGGGCGCTGGTGATGTGGCCCGCGTCAATGAGCTTGGCAATGGTGTGAGCGTGGGCGGGGCTGGTTTTGAGATCAAGCTTGGGAATCGTGAGCTTGGCGCCTTCTTCGGCGTGTCCTGTGGAGACCCAGTGGCTGCCGCCCAAGTCGTTGGTGGTGAGGCCCACCATGAGCAATGTGTTGCCGGGGGCTTTGGCATCCATGGTCAGGCATTTGCTCGCGTCGTTGACCATGCCCAAAAGGCTGATGAGCATGGTGGGCGGAATGGTGATGAGTTGGCCGTCTTCGGTGGTGAATTGATTGCTTAATGAATCTTTGCCCGACACAAAGGGCGCTTCGTAGGCCATCGCGCCGTCGTAGCACGCTTCGGCGGCGCGAACCAGTGTGCCCAGTTGTTTGGGGTCGTCGCAGCGGGCCCAGCAAAAGTTGTCGAGAATGGCAATGTGCGAAGGGTCGGCACCGGTGCAAACCGCATTGCGCACGGCTTCATCCATGGCGGCAAGGGTGGCGTAATACGAATCGCCGTCGGTGGCGGTGGCGTCGTCGTTGGCTTTTTCGCTGAGATGTTGGGCAATGCCATTGCTTAGGGCGATGGCTCGCATGCTGTCGAGTTTGGGACGCAGCACCGCGGCATCGGAGGGGCCGTCTTGGCCTGGGCCCACCAAAGGCTTGATGACACTGCCGCCTTGTACTTCGTGATCGTATTGGCGAATGATCCAGTGCTTGCTGGCAATGTTGGGGTGCGCCAACAAGGCAAGAAGCGACGTTTCAAGGTCGGCGGGCGTTTTTTGTAAAGGTCTCCTGCCCCCTTTTGGGGAAGAACGTTCGGGGGCAAGGCGTTGGCCAGGTTCCCATGACGCGGCGCGGGTGGGCATGGGCACGCCGTCGTGCATGAACGGAAGCGAAAGGGTGCCAACGGTTTGGCCATGCCAATTGAGCTCTAAGGTGGGCTCGCCGTTTTGTTGGTGGCCAAATTCGCCCAAGTCGCAAAAAGGCACGTCTTCTTCTTCGCAAAGTTTGCGAATGGCATCCACGTTTTCAGGGGGCACCGACAGGGGCATGCGTTCTTGGGCTTCGCTAATCCACACCTCGGTGTAGGTGAGCCCGTCGTATTTAAGCGGTGCGGTGTCGAGGGTGACTTTGGCGCCCACTTTTTCGGCCATTTCTCCCACGGCAGAGCTAAAGCCGCCTGCGCCGCAGTCGCTAATGGCGGTAAAGAGACATCGCGTGGGGCTGTTGGCCGCCGATCCCGGGGCGCGGTAATCGCGGGCTTTCAAAAGCACGTCAAGGGTTTTCTTTTCGGTGATGGCGTTGCCAATTTGCACCGCATGGCTGAATTCGTCGGCGTGGGTGTCGGTGAGTTCGGCGCTGGAGAAAGTGGCGCCGTGAATGCCGTCGCGGCCTGTCGCGCCGCCTAAAATAATGATGCGGTCGCCGGGTTTGGGCGAGCCAAAGCATTTGTCCAGCGGAATAATGCCCACGCACCCGGCGTAAACCAATGGGTTGCCCAAATAGTCGTCATGAAACACCACGCCGCCGTTCACGGTGGGAATGCCCATGCGGTTGCCATAGTCGCGCACGCCATCGACCACACGTTCGAGCACACGCTTGGGATGAATAACACCTGCGGGCAAGGTGTCGGCAGGTGTGGTGGGCGGGGCAACACAAAAGGTGTCGGTGTTGGCGATGGGCTTGGCCACCAAGCCTGTGCCCATGATGTCGCGAATGCAGCCGCCAATGCCTGTGGCCGCGCCGCCATAAGGCTCAAGGGCAGAAGGGTGGTTGTGGGTTTCCACTTTAATGGCAATGCCGTCTTGATCGTCAAATTTCACAATGCCTGCGTTGTCATCAAAAACACTTACCAGCCAACCTTCTTTGGCGGTGCCTTGCCATTGGTCTCTAAGATCAAATGTGGCTTTGGCCACGGTTTGTTTAAGCAAATTGTGAATGGTCACAGAGCCATCATCGTGGGTGTCGTGTCCGGCTTTGTTGCTGAAAACAGGGTCGCCAGCAGGGCCGGTGTAATGCACGGTGCTTTTAAGGGTTTTGTGAACGCAGTGCTCGCTCCATGTTTGGGCAAGGGTTTCAAGCTCGATGTCGGTGGGTTCGCGGTTTTGATCGCGATAATGATTTTGAATCGACTGCATTTCTTCGAGTGAAAGAAACAGGTGCCCCTCGCGGCTGAGGGTTTCGAGGCCCGCATCGTCAAGATCACGAATGGCCACGTGCGCAAGCTCAAAGGCTTGCGGGGTGCCTGCGGCAAACTGTTGCGGATGGTGCGGTGTGGTGTGAACTTCTTGCACCACCGGGTTGCCCAAGCGGCCTGCGGCAAAGG
>JAZGFZ010000250.1:0-17436 GCA_036480015.1 Algisphaera sp.
CTTGCCGTTGACGAATTCTTGGGTGCGCTCGGGATAGCGGTGCAGCACAATGCGGCGGCCTGCTTGCAAGGGAACAGGGCGGGTGATGGTGACGGTGGCTTGTGTGTCGCGAGCGCCGCGGTAGCCGCTTGAAATAAAGGGCATGCCGTAGGGGCCGACGTCTTCGATGGTGAGGCTGTAGCCGGTGTTGCCCAGTGTGAGCGTTTGGCCGGGTGTGATTGAAACCACTTCGTGATGTTGCTGGGCGGGTATTTCAACAAGCAGTGCGTGGGCAAACGGCGTGTCGATGTTTAGATCGTTGAGGCGTTGGGCGCTGGGGTTGTGTAGGTATTCAACGGCGTAGTCGGGGGTTTCGCTTACGCGGTCGGCGGGGCGGGCGGCGGCAAAGTGAAGCGGCGCCGTGTCATGGCTTGGGGTTTGGGCGTCGCCGGGGGTCATGGTGAGCACGGGCCCCGACAGCGCTGCCAATGAATTGGCAGGGTTAGACGGAGCCGCTTGCCACACCCGTTGAAACTCGGCATAGGCAAAAAAAGCGGGCACGGTGATTTGAAGCTCTTGTCCAAAGCGATCGGCAAAGCCCGGGGATTCGTGCAGCTTGAGGTTGAGCTCGCCATCGGCGTAATCGTTGTATCGCGGCAGGGCGTCGAGTGACATTTGATGGGGAGCCATGCCATTGAACCCGGCGCCAAGGCTTACATACAGGGCGGGATCGTTGCGGTCGTAAAACACATTGACAGGTTGAGCGCCAGGCAAGTCGGCGCGGGTGATGAACATGTCGCCTTCGACTTTGCTCACGCCGTAGTACACCGCGCCCAAGGCCATCGTCACAATGCCCGAGTGCACCATGAGCACGCCAATACGTGGCACGCTGAACTCGATGCGCCGCACGGTGGCCCACACCATGTTGGCCACAAACAACAGCAGCACCAAACGCAGCGGCCACCAGGCAAAAAACTCGGGCTCGTTCATTTCAAACGCACGCAGGCGGTAGATGACCGTGGCGTGATTGTGTGGGCCAAAAACCGGCAGGGCGGTTAAAAATTTGTGAATGAGTGATCCCGCCAGCACCGCGGCCAAGCCCGATGCCGTCACACCCGCCAAAAGCGCAGACCCTTTGAAGCGGCGGCAGGTCAAAATGCCCAGCGCCACGCCGCCCACGGCGGCCAACACCCAACCGGTGCCCAACGCCATGTAATAAAGCGGAACCGATCCCAACGCTCCATAAAGCACAACAAAGCCCAGTAAAAAAACCGACAGGGTGATGGAGCTAAACGCTCGGGTGAGCCAGCGCAGGGGCGCGGGCAGCGCCAAATCGGCCTGCTTAATGCGTTTGTATTTGGCACTCATGGGGAGGCTTGTGGGAAGGGGGGTGGATGAACTGGAGGGGGCCGACAGTATAGACCGGCGGCCCATGGATCTCACATCGCGATGCCTTTCATTCGCCGACCTCTTACACTGGCCCGATGCCCCGCATTCTTCCTATCTTGCTTCTTGCCACAGGTGGCGCGCTGGGCGCCCTTGCCCGGGTGGGTTTGGCCGCCACGGTGCAGCGATTGCATGGCGGGCCTTGGCCCGTGGGCACGTTTGTGGCCAATGCGTTGGGGTGCTTGCTTTTTGGGCTCATTATGGGGGCGGCATCGGCCCACGGGCGCTGGTCGCCTGCGGTGACCATGGCTTTGTTGGGTGGTTTTTGTGGCGCGTTTACCACGTTTTCAACCTTTGCTCACGACGCGGTTCGCACGGCCAACGGGGCGGGGCTTATGCAGGCGGCAGGCGTGTTGATGGCCCACATTGTGGTGGGGGTGGGTTTGATGACCGCAGGGTTGTGGTTGGGCGGGCGGTTGGGCGGGGCGTGAGGGGCGAAACCATTGGCTGCCGACCACATCGCGCGGCCCAACCCGGCTATCCTGATGCATTCTTGATGGATTCTTACCCCGCTTGCCATCGGCCCTTTAGAGACCTTGTTTAGAGACTTTTTGTATGCCTGCCACTGCTTCCGATCAATCCAACCGTCAATCGCGCAAAAATGCTGTGATTCGCTTTGCAGGCGACTCGGGCGATGGCATGCAGCTTGCCGGCACGCAGTTCACCGACACATCGGCGGTGGCGGGCAACGATGTGGCCACATTGCCAGACTTTCCGGCAGAGATTCGCGCCCCGGCGGGCACGGTGGCAGGGGTGTCGGGGTTTCAGATTAACTTTGCGTCTGAAAACATTTACACCCCCGGCGACACGGTGCATGCGCTGATTGCCATGAACCCGGCAGCCTTTAAAGCTCACATTGATGATGTGGAGCCGGGGGGCATTGTGATTGTGAACGAAAGCGAGTTCACCAAAACCAATTTAAAAAAAGCGGGCTACCCGCCGATTGAAGGCACCAAGGATTATCAAAATCCACTGGACGCCGAGGTTTACAACCAGCATTACAAACTGGTGAAGGTGCCCATTACCGCGCTCAACCAAGAGGTGCTTAAAGAAAGCGGCTTAAACGCCAAAGGCATTAGCCGTTGTCGCAACATGTGGGCCTTGGGTTTGGTGTATTGGTTGTTTGAGCGTCCACTCGATACCACCAGCCAGCACCTTGATCGTTATTTTGGCGAAAAGAAAAAACTACCCAAGGTGGCGCAAGCCAATATTCGCGCGTTGCGGGCAGGCTATGACTTTGGCGAAACCGCCGAGTTGTTTCCGGTGACCTACCGCGTGGAACAAGCCGACATTAAACCCGGCACATACCGCAAGGTGATTGGCAACGAGGCGCTGGCGATGGGGCTTGTGACCGCCGGGCAGTTGTCGCAAAAAGAGGTGGTTTATTGCACCTATCCCATCACACCGGCCAGCGATATTTTGCACTTTTTGGCCCCACAAAAACACTACGGCGTCAAAACCGTGCAGGCCGAAGATGAAATCGCCGCATGCTGCGCGGCCATTGGCGTGAGCTTTGCCGGACAGCTTGCCGTCACCGGCACCAGTGGCCCGGGTTTGGCACTCAAGGGCGAGGCCATGGGCCTTGCGGTGATGACCGAGTTGCCCCTGGTGGTGATTAACGTGCAGCGTGGCGGGCCATCAACGGGCTTGCCCACCAAAACCGAACAAAGCGATTTGTTGCAGGCCATGTTTGGCCGCAACGGCGATTGCCCCATGGTGGTGTTGGCCCCACAAAGCCCCGCCGATTGTTTTGACATGGCCATCGAAGCATGCCGCATTGCCATGACCCACATGGTGCCGGTGTTGCTGTTAACCGACGGCTACATTGCCAACGGCAGCGAACCCTGGCCCGTGCCCAAGGCCAGCGACTTTGAACCCATCGTGGTGACCCATGCAACCCAAGCGCCTGCCGAAGGCGAAGCCTTCAAGCCTTACACCCGCGACGAAAACCTGGCCCGCCCTTGGGCCATTCCCGGCACGCCGGGCATGGAACATCGCCTAGGCGGTCTTGAAAAAGAGGCTGACACAGGCAGTGTGAGTTATGACCCGCAAAACCACCAAACCATGACACAGCTTCGGGCCGAAAAAGTAGCCCGCGTGGCCGACTGCATTCCCGAGTTAGAAATCCATGGCGACGCCGACGCCGACGTGTTGGTGCTGGGCTGGGGCGGCCCGTATGGCGCCATCACCACCGCGGTAAATAACGCCCGGGCCGACGGCAAAAAAGTGGCACGGGTTCAGCTTCGACATTTAAGCCCCATGCCCAAAAACACAGGCGAGGTGTTACGCGGGTTTAAAAAGGTGCTCATTCCCGAGCTCAACAATGGCCAGCTTCGCCTTCTTATTCGCGGGGGTTACAACGTAGACGCTCGCGGCTTAAACAAAGTGCAAGGCAAGCCGTTTTTGGTGGAAGAAGTTGAGCAAGCCATTGATTTGCTGCTTGAAGACAAGTGGGGCGACGCTCAGGCACTGTGGCCTGAGGGCGGGAAAGTTGTTGTCGCCGTGTGATTTTTGAAAACGACGTAAAATAAACAGACCGATTTTGTGTTGTTGGCAATTGAATTGATGATTGAACTAATGCATCCTGCAATCACCTATAGCCCTGAAGCTCTCGCTGCGGTGTGCCGACGTTACGGGATTGTTTGCCTAGAAGCATTCGGGTCGGCAGTGCGAGACGATTTTGATCCGGAGCGGAGCGACTTGGATCTTTTTGTCATCTACGATGAAATGCCCTCGCCCCCCGACCGGCCGCGGGGGTTCGATGCGGTTGTCGGGGTGCGTGAAGACCTTGCAGAGGTGTTCGGACTTCGGGTTGAACTGGTCAACGTCAAGCAGGTGACAAATCCGTATTTCTTGACCGAAGCGCTGTCTCAGCGGGAGCGTTTGTATGCCGCGTGACGCCCGCAAGCTGTTTTTTGATATTCGCCATGCCGTGGTCAACCTGATCGCATTTGCAGGCGGGAAGTCGGCGGAGCAACTCGACGGTGATCTGGTGCTTCGGTCGGCCATCGAACGTCAGTTGATGATTGTCGGCGAGGCGATGGCCCGCTTGCGTCGGGACCATCCGGGATCGCTTGACGGGATCTCTCACGCTCATCAAATTATCGGGATGCGAAACCTGCTGGTGCACCGTTACGAAGTGGTGGAGGTGGAAACACTGGCGCAGGTGGTTAATGAGCAATTGAAGCCGTTGTTGGTTGAGGTCGAGGAAGCCCTTGGGGCGGACTGAACCTGGTGGTCGGCAAGGGGGTAAAGGGGGTAAGATGTTTCTCTCGCGGCTTAAGAAAAGTCTGCGGATTGTCTGGCCGCCCCTTGTTGGGGCTTAACGAAAGATTTTTATGCCCGCGTTGCCCGTTCTCAAATCCAAAGACTTTGCCAGCGACCAAGACGTGCGTTGGTGCCCGGGGTGTGGCGACTACGCCATTTTAAATGCGGTGCAGCGGGTGGTGGCCAAAACAGGGGCCTCGCGCGAAAACACGGTGTTTATTTCGGGCATTGGGTGCAGCAGTCGTTTTCCGTATTACATGAGTACCTATGGGTTTCACTCGATCCACGGGCGGGCGCCGGGCTTTGTCATGGGGCTCAAGGTGGCCAATCCCCAGCTTGACGTGTGGATGGTGACTGGCGATGGCGACGGGTTGAGCATTGGCGGCAATCACTTAATGCACATGCTGCGGCGCAATGTGAATGTCAATGCGATGTTGTTTAACAACCGCATTTACGGTTTGACCAAAGGGCAGTATTCGCCCACCAGCGAGCAAGGCAAGCGTACGAAAAGTTCGCCCATGGGCTCGTTGGACTTCCCACTTGATCCGGTGCGTTTGGCCTTGGCCGCAGGCGGCACCTTTGTGGCCCGCAGCACCGACAAAGACCGCGGCTTGGTTGACATGCTCACCCGCGCGGCAGGGCACAAGGGCACGTCGTTTTGTGAGATTTACCAAAACTGCAACATTTTCAACGATGGCGCCTTTGAGCCCATGACCGGCAAAGACACCCGCGAAGACAACGTGCTGTATCTCAAACACGGCAAGCCCATGGTGTTTGGCAAAGACATTAAAAAAGGTTTGCGCATGGTGGGCATGCGGCCCGAGGTGGTGGTGCTGGGTGAAAATGGCATCACCGAAGATGATTTGATTTTTCACGATGAAACCAACTCCACGCTGGCCATGATGCTGGCGGGCTTGCACCACCCCGAGTTTCCTGAACCGTTGGGCGTGTTTTATGTCGAAGACCGCCCCGTGTACGAAGAACAAGTGGCTCGACAGGTAGATCAAGCAACAGAAAAACGCGGCGCAGGCAAGTTGGATGATTTGTTCAACGACGGCGACACCTACGTGTTGAAGTGAGAACGAACTAGGCACTAGGCATGAGGCACTAGGCGAGAAAAAAGCCCCAAAAAACACAACGAGCAGGGCCCTAGTGCCTCATGCCTAGTGCCTAATGCCTAAAACCCCCCTCTCTTAACCCCTCCACCCCCACATCCCTCCCCCTCCTCTCCCCTTCCCCCCCCCCAAAAAAACATGTCTCAAAAAATCCACACTCTTTCGGCCGGTGACGGCACCTTGCAAGTGGCCACCCGCGGGGCGCGTGTGTTGTCGTGCCATGTAGATGGTGAAGACGCCAACTTGTTTTACGAAGACGCCGAAGGCAACGGCGGCGATCGCTTGTGGATTGCGCCCGAAGTGGCTTACAACTGGACCAGCCTTGAAGCGGCGCGTGAAGATCCCGTGGCGGCATCGGCAACGCCTAAGGTGATGGACCCAGGAACGTGGGCGGTGCATGGCACATGGGACGGCGGCTTAACGTTGGCTCAATCGTTGGAACTCACCGATGTACGCGACGGCAAACGAATTGAATTGGCCATCAAACGAACGGTGTCGGCCATTGCCCCGCCTTTTGGCCTGCCCGATGGCGTGGCATGCACCAGCTTTACGGTGGTGAATGATTTAACCGCCACCGGCGGAGACGACGGGGCGGTGGCGGCGGCTTGGGATATTTTGCAAATTCCCGTGACAGGAACATTGGTGTGCCCCACCACGCGGCGGGTTGAGCCGCGCAGTTATTACGAACCTTTTGGCGACAAGCATGTGCAGGTGGCCGATGATTCGGTGCGTTTTTTGGTGGACCACAAGCGACGTGTAAAAATGGGCCTGCGACCCGAACACACCACGGGACGCATGGGTTTTTTGCGGTCGCTGAAAAAAGGGCAAAGCTCGCTGATTGTGCGTGTGTTCTCGGTGTTGCCCGGCGAACAATATGTAGACATCCCGCGCGACCATCCCGCCGATCAGCGTAGCGGCGGCGATGCGTTGCAAGCCTACAACGACGACTTGACCTATGGCCCCTTTGGCGAAATGGAATACGTCACCCCGGCGGTGGTGGTGGGCGGATGCCAACACCGCAACACGGCATGTGTCACCCACGCGATGGTGGGGCCCGACGCGCTGATTCGCGAAGCAGGAGAAGCACTGTTGGGTGTTGCCGTGGGGCTCATTGAATAGTGAACCACCAAGGTGCCAACAAGGTGCCAAGAGCGCCAAAAAAGGCAAAAAGACAGATCAGATTAGGAGCGTCTCTTTTTTGTCTTGATAGGCGTATGGAAATGAAGCGATAGAGGCGTGATGAATTGTTTTGATCTTAAAAATGTCATGCCCATGGCCATGACCACGGAGACAACCCCCTCATGGCTCGCGTAGCGCCCCCCCCAATCACAGCCGACACGCGCGTGCTGGCGTTGCATGGCCCCGAAGACGTGGTCAAAAAAGACCATGTCAATGCGCTCAAGGCCGCGCTTGCCAAGGTGCACGGCGAGGTGGACGTTTACGATTTTGACGGAAAAGCAGCATCGCTGGCCGACGTGTTTGATGAAGTGCGGGGCTATTCACTCATGGGCGGATACAAGCTGGTGGTGGTGGACCCCGCCGACGACTTTGTAAGCACCCACCGCGCCGCACTCGAACGCTATGCTCAAAACCCAGTGGATCACGCAACGTTGGTGTTGCGAGCCAACGTGTGGCGCAAAGGCAATTTAGACAAACACATTGCCAAGGTGGGGGCGGTGGTGAAGTGCGATCCGCCCAAACCTGCCGAGGTGGTGTCGCGGCTGGTGGCCCGGGCGAAGAATCTGCACGGCATGGCGATGGCCAAACCCGCCGCCCAACTGTTGGTGGATCGCGTGGGATTGCATCTCACGCGGCTTGAAACCGAAGTGGACAAATTGGCCGCGATGGCCGGGGGCGCAGGCCAAAAAGGCATTGACCGAGCGTTGGTTGAATCGGCCGTGGAGCGTGGCAACGACGAAAAAGCATGGGAGGTTCAAGGGCCGATTTTGCAAGCCTTGATTTCAGGGCAATCGGGGGCGGCCTTAGAAAAAGTGCATGAACTGATTGACTTGGGCGGCCAGCCTGAAACATTGGTGATGTATTTTATAAGCGACCTATCTCGCAAATTGGCCGTGGGCGGGCGCATGATGGCCAGCGGCGAGGGCGAAGCGCGGGTGGCACAGGCGCTTAAATTGTGGGGCCCCCAAAAAGGTTTGTTGCTGCGGGCTATGAAAACACTGGGTGCCCAAGGCGGCGCCAAAGCCTTGGATCGGGCACTAACAACCGACGCACGAAGCAAGTCGGGCTTTGGCACCATGCTTCGAAACCTTGAAGGCTTGTGCGTGACGTTGGGGGGGTGAGCCGTTGTAGCCAACGCGAAGCCGTTCACGGGTGGGGTTCGAGAAGGTATTTGCATCGGTTTCCAAAAGGATGCCTGTGGATAACGCGAAGGAAATTTGACCGCCAAGGGGGCAAGTGAGGAAGCCAAGGAAGGCAAAAAAGAAAGTTAAAAACGTTATTTTTCTGCCTTGGCATGCGTGCGGAAATCAAGTCAAGGCGATTGAGGCACGCCCTTCAGAAAACGCATCTTTAGCTACAGTCTTTGCCTTCCTTGGCATTCTTGGCAACTTGGCGGTTCATGCTTCGCTTTCCTCTCGCTTTCCTTCGTGTCTTTGAGCCTTCGGGCCTTCGTGTTCGCCTTGGGATTTTAAAACGGTGAACGGTTACGGTAAGAGAAGATCTGTGGCGTGCAAAGATGGCGTGGTTGTGTGTATTGCGCTCGCTTTGTACGTTACAGCGTGATTTTGCCGATGTTGAAAGTCTGACCACTGGGGCTTGGAAGCCCCATCACCACCGAACGCAGGAGGCGTTCATGCGTATCGCTCATTTTATATCTGTTGTACTGGTTGCTGCCATGGTGTTGTTGTCCATGGGGGCTTGCACCGTTCGTGACCCTGCGATTCGCCCACCCTTGGCGGTTCCTGCGTCGGGGCCGCAAAAAGAAAAGTCACACGGCGAAGCCGCCGCAAGTCAAGGCGATAGCGCTACAAGCGAAGCCGCGCGGCAAAGCCAAGCCATGGCCGATCGACTGGCCGGGCGGGGAGCGGACGACGCAAACGACGACGCGACGGGAAGCACCTCTTCACAAGTCACGCAAGAACCTGTGTTTGACCCTTTTGTCAATGACCCCGCATTGCCAACCGAGCGGCCACCCTTGCAGGCCCAAGAATCGAATCAACAACCCCCCCTTGAAAATGCCAGTGGGAATGACCCGAGCAAAGTGATCTGGGCCAATCCGGTGACCGCGTCAGCAACCGCCGGGGCGACAACCCCACCAACGCCCCCATTGGCGGCCAAACCCGTTGCGGCAAAGCCTGCGGTAGCGCCCAAACCCGTGGCGGCCCCACTGGCCCCACTCCCACGTTCGCGTGAAGAACTCATGGCTGCTTTGGTCGATCAACTGGCGGCGGAATCAGGCGGAGCCTTGCCCCGGGCTGTGGTGGCCGCAGGATTAAGTTTGGCCGACCCCCGTGATGCACTGGCCCCGCGACTGATCGCCGACCTTAAACCCCTCGAACGCGAAGCCGCTGGGCGGGTACGCGATCTTTTTGCCAAACTTCGCACCGTGGCCGATGACCCCAACGCACGCTTTGATCGAAAAACCGTGGACACCGCCGTGGCCGAAGCGTTTGGGGATCAGCCGGTGTCAATCGCCCATGTCGATTTATGCAAAACCGTCGCAGGCTACGGCGTGTACGAACCCTTGGGCACCGATCGCTTTTTAGCAGGCCAAGTCAACCGCATGATTTTGTATGTGGAGGTGGAAGATTTCGTCCCCTTAAAACTCGACGACGAGCAGCGCGAAGTGCGGCTTAGCCAAGAGTTGATTTTGTACAAAGAACACGACGGCCTGGCCGTGTGGCAAGATGGCCCCACCGAAATCGTCGACGTGTCACGCAACCACCGCCGCGACTTCTTTTTGGTCCACATGATAGAGCTCCCCGCCCGCTTAGGCCCCGGCCGCTACCGCCTAAAAATCCGCGTCACCGACCCCCACGGCGACACCGTGGATGAAACGACACTAAGACTGTTGATGGTGGCAGATCGGGCGTTGTTGGAGGGGCCGTAGTTTTTTTGGAAGGGGGCTTTACGCCAAAAGAAAAAGGTACCAAAGTAATCCGTTCATGATTTTTGTTGCCGTGGTTATAGCAATATTTGCGATTAACATCCCAAGGCAAACACGAAGGCCCGAAGGCGCAAAGAGACGAAGAAAGCAAACGCCGCAAAGGAAATCCCTAGAAAGTTTTCTACTCACCGTCATCCCCGCGCAGGCCGGGATCCAGCGTGCGAGCCTAGATTCCTGCCTGCGTGTACAAATCTGGGTTCCCGCCTGCGCGGGAATGACGGAGAGGGCGTCGGCCATGACGCGCAAAAATGCGTGAACGGTGACAAAAGAGGGGTGTTGTTTCAGGACTGTTCTTAAGTTGAAGCAATAAAAACAAGCGGATGCGTGTGCCTGCGATTTATTCCGTTTCGAGAAAAGGCTTGGGGGCGGTTACGTTTTGACCGTTTGCGGCGGCCCATTCTTTGACGGCGACATATTTGGGGGCCGTTGTTTCGTCTTGGTCGTAGGCTTCGAGTATGCCCCAACTTCCCCACTGTGATGACTTGCCGATTGACTCAAAGAGCACCATTGCACCGCCGCCGTTTTCGGCCCATGCATCGAGGTATTGTTTGTAAAGATCGCCCATGCGTGGATGCCGATTGGCTTCGCCGAGCAAGTCGACCAATGGTTGCTGGCTGTTGGCGGGGCCGACAGTTTCTGTGGCTTAGGTTGCCGAACAGTCATTGGCGAGCGAAAGTGTGAGTGCTGAGAAGTCGCCATGTCAAAACACCCTATTAAAAGAATTCGTCGGCGGGGAAGCCTCGCTTACGCTTCGGGTTTCCTTTTGGTGGGCTTGCCTCTTGCTAACGGCTACTTGCTAATTCCCAACTGCTATTTCCCCTTCTGCGCCCAATCGGCCCAGAGGCTTAGTTGAAGCAATGAAAACAGGCGGTGGCTGTGGTTGCGGGTGGCGGCTTGATGTTCGTTGAAGAGTGTGAGCAGGGTGGGTTGCGAAAAGCCCAAGGCGCTGAGGCGGCCGTCGGTGAGGCGGGCGTGTAGGGGGTCGCGCAGGGTGGTGCGTAGCCAGTCGGTGAGGGGAACGGCAAAGCCTGCTTTGGGGCGGGTGGCGATGTTGTGCGGAAGGTGGCGGGCGGCGACTTCGCGCAAAAGGCCTTTGGGGCGATTGCCGGGCATGAGCACGCTGGTGGGCAGGTGGCCGGCAAGGTCGCACACGGCGGTGTCTAAAAGGGGGCAGCGAACTTCGAGGGCGACGGCCATGGCGGCGCGGTCGACTTTGCGCAATAGCACATGTGGAAGGTAGTGGTGCAAGTCCCATCGCATGGCGGCGTGGGCGACGTCGGGCCAACCGGGAAAGTGGGGGAGATCGTTTTGGCCTTCGCCAAGGCCGGGGTGAAGGGTTTGGATTTGTTCGTGGGTGAACAAATGAATCATGGAGCGATAGCGGCTGGCGGGTGAACGGCCTGCGCGGGCGGCGGCGACAAGGCGGCTTATCGCGACGCGACGCGAACGTGGTGCGGCGTTGGCAAAAGTGGGCAGGTGGCGTGCCCACCATGCGTGACTGTTGAGAAAACGCAGGGCGCGGTAGCGGTTGTAGCCGCCAAAGAGTTCGTCGCCGCCATCGCCTGAAAGGGCGGCGCGGCAGTGTTCGCGGGCGGCGCGACACAGCCAGTGGGTGGGCAGCAGCGAGCTGTCGGCGGTGGGTTCGCCGCTGATGGCCATGAGGTGTTCAAGGTCGGCGGCGGCGTTGTCGGGTTGGGCTTGCAAGACGGTGTGGTGGGTGCCCAGGTGGTCGGCCACTTGTTTGGCGTAAACGGTTTCGTCGTAGGCGGCGTCGGGCATGGACACACTAAAGGTGCGCAGGGCGGGGCCGCCTTTTTGTTTGAGTGAGCGTTGGGCCAAGGCGGCAACCAATGAAGAATCGATGCCGCCTGAAAGAAAGCACCCCAAGGGCACGTCGGCTTCAAGGCGAGCAGACACGGCGTCGCTGACGACTTCTTCGAGGGCGTCGGCGGCGCCAAGTGAGGTGGAGTGTTTGGAGATGGGCGGTGGTCGCCAATACACGGTTTCGCTGGGGGTGCCTTGGGCGTCGAAGGTGATGGAGGTGGCGGGCGGAAGCTCATGAACCCCTGCGGCGAGGGGTTTTTCGAAGGTGTAGCCCAGTTCGAGATAGGTGCGCAGTGCCGATTCGTCGAGCGTGGGCGGCGGGGTGTTGCCTGTAAAAAGGGTGGCTACAAGACTGCCAAAAACAAGGCCTTGGCCTTGGGATGTTGGACGGTAATAGAGTGGCTTTTTGCCCACGCGGTCGCGGCATAAAAACAAACGTCGGTTGACGTCGTCGTACACGGCAAACGCAAACATGCCGTGGAGGTGCTTGGGCAACTCGGGGCCATATTCGCGGTAGCCGTAAAGCAGGGCTTCGGTGTCGGAGTGGTCGGACGCAAAACGGTGCCCGCGGCGCTCGAGTTTTTTGCGTAAGGCGCGGTGGTTGTAAATTTCACCGTTGAACACCAACCGAAGCGAGCCGTGCTGGAGCACCTCGCCGCGCGATTGGGTTTCGCCCGCAGGCAGGGTCATGGGCTGTTGGCCTGAAAGCAGGTCGATGATGGACAGCCGACGGTGCACCAATCCGCAGGGACCGCTGACACTAATGCCTTGCCCATCGGGCCCTCGGTGGGCCAGATGGTTGGACATGGCGGCCAGCGCCGCGGGGTCGGGCGACGCGCCATCAAAACGGATGATGCCTGCGAATCCACACATGGGGGGGATGGAAGGGGTTGAGGGGTTAAGTGGAAAGGCGGAAAGAGGGATGGTCGTTAGGAATTAGCAATTAGCAGTTAGCAAGAGGCAAGCCTGCTTGGTTGCTGCTTTTTGTTATTTCGGCGAAGGCGGGGTTGGTTGCCTTCGTATTTTGCGTCATGCCTTGGCGGTGACGCGCAGGTTCAGTTCTTTCAGTTGCTTGTCGTCCACGGCGGCGGGGGCTTGGGTCATTAAGTCGGCGCCGGCTTGGGTTTTGGGGAAGGCGATGACGTCGCGAATGTTGCTGGTGCCGACCAATTGCATGACGGTGCGGTCGAGACCAAAGGCCAGGCCGCCGTGGGGTGGTGCGCCAAAACGCAGGGCGTCGAGGAGGAAGCCGAATTTTTCTTGGGCGGCTTCGTCGCTAATGCCCAAGAGGCTGAACACTTGTTTTTGAACGGCGGGGCGATGGATACGAATGGAACCGCCGCCCATTTCGCTGCCATTGAGCACCAGGTCGTAGGCTTGCGAGCGAATGCTTTTAATGACCTCGGGGTCGGTGCTGGTGAGTTTGTCGAGGTCTTCATCGAGCGGGGCGGTGAAGGGGTGGTGCAGGCTGTGCCAGTGGCCGCCTTCAGGCAGGGTTTTGTCTTCGAGCCATTCAACCATGGGAAAGTCAACCACCCAAAGCCACGTGTCTTTTTGAGGGTCGATGAGTTCAAGATCGTGGGCGAGTTTGACACGCAATTCACCCAGCACGCGGGCAACGGTTGCCGGGCGGGCATCAACCCCAAAGCAAATGAGGTCGCCATCTTCGGCTTGCAGTTTTTCAACCAGTTCGGAGGCCACTTCGGTTACAAATTTGGCGATGCCGGTGGCCAGTGTGCCGTCTTCAACCTTGCAAATGGGTAGGCCGCCAGCGCCAAATTGCTTGACCCACTGGGCCAGAGCGTCGGTTTGTTTGCGGGTGAGTTTGCTGCCGCCGGGCACGCGAATGGCTTTGACCACGCCGCCTGCGTCGAGGGCACTTTTAAAGACTTTGAAATCGGTTTTGGCGACGATGTCGGAAACGTCGATGAGTTCCATTTCGAAGCGCAGGTCGGGGCGGTCGCTGCCGAAACGTTCGATGGCCTCGGCGTAGGGCATGCGGATGAGGCGTTCGGGCAGTTCTTGGTTTTTGACGTCGCGCCAGATTTCACGAATGAGCCCTTCGTTCATGGACATGACTTCGTCTTGGTCGACAAAGGACATTTCGACATCCACTTGGGTGAACTCGGCTTGGCGGTCGGCGCGGGGGTCTTCGTCGCGGAAGCAGCGGGCGATTTGGAAATATTTTTCGACCCCGCCGACCATCAAAATTTGCTTGTAGAGCTGGGGGCTTTGCGGCAAGGCGTAAAAGCTGCCTTCTTGCAAACGCGAGGGCACCAAAAAGTCGCGGGCGCCTTCGGGGGTGCTGCGGCAAAGAAAAGGGGTTTCAATTTCGTAAAAATCTTGGCGGTCAAAGTAGTCGCGGGTGATTTTGGTCACGCGGTGACGTGTTTTAAGAATGTGCTGCATGGCAGGCCGCCGCATGTCGATGTAGCGATAGCGTAGGCGGGTTTCTTCGCCGACATTGCCGGCTTCGTCAGGGATAAACGGTGGGTTGTCGCTGTCGTTAAGCACCACGCAGGTGGCGGCGTCGACCTCGATTTTGCCGGTGATCAGTTTGGGGTTTTCGCCCCCTTCGCGAATAACGCAAGCCCCGCTGACGGTGATGACATCTTCACGACGTAGTTTTTGAGCCACGCCGTGGGCGTCGGCGGCTTCGGGGTGAAAAACGATTTGGGTGACGCCTTCGCGGTCGCGTAGGTCGATGAATCGCACGCCGCCGTGGTCGCGGTAGTTGTTAACCCAGCCCGAAAGAGTGACGGTTTCGCTGACGTGGGTGTCGCGCAAGGCGCCGCAAGAGTGGGTTCGGTAGAGCATGGTGTGGGGGCTTGGGGTTGGGGGGTAAAAGGCAAACCCAAAAGGGCAAACCAAAGCAGCGAAAAAAGGCCACGTGGCGATCCGTCGCGGGTCGAGAATGATACCTAAACTAGCCTGACTTCTTACAGGAGCCCCCCCATGTTCACCGGAATTGTGAAGCAGTTTGGAAAAATCACCGCCTTAGAGCCCTGCGATGCTGGGATTCGGCTCACGCTATGCACTCAGGGCGCAGGTGTGGCCGTGGCCCGGGGTGACTCGGTGTGTGTGTCGGGCGTGTGTCTGACGGCCTTGCAAGAGGCCCCAGGCCAAGCCGGGGCCACGCTTGTGTTTGATGTGGTGGCTCAAACATTGGAGCGCACAACGCTGGGCGGGTTGGTGGCGGGCGACCGGGTGAACCTCGAACCTGCCCTAACTGCTCGCGAGCCGCTGGGCGGGCACTTTGTGCAAGGCCATGTGGATGGCGTGGGCGAGGTGTGCCACGTGCAGACCGCGTCAGGCAATTGGCGTGTGCGGGTGGCGATTCCAAACGGTGCGGACACCGCCGATTTGCGGGCAGCCATGGTGCCACGCGGATCGGTGACCCTTGATGGTGTGAGTTTGACCTTGGCCGATGTGGGCGACGACTGGATTGAAGTGGCACTCATTCCCGAGACGCTGGAACGCACCACATTGGGCGCCGCGAAACAAGGAACACGGCTAAACCTAGAAGCAGACGTGCTGGCCAAAGCCGTGGTGCGATGTGTGGAACGCATGGATGTTGGGCACACGCACGCAAAGAAAGCGACGTCGCAAGTGACCAGCGCGTTGCTCATGACCGCGGGGTGGGGAGCGGATAGCAGTTAGCGATTAGCAAATAGCAAATAGCAATTAGCAAGAGGGGACGAGGAGGCGAAATGGGTGAGCACGCACGTTGGTCGTTTGGCCTCTTGCTAACTGCTAACTGCTAATTGCTTCCCCCCAGCTCTTTTGTTTTGTCTTTTAGTGCTTCGAGGCGGTGGGTTTTTGGGTGTAGTTCACGTGCAGGTCGACTTGGATGCCGGTTTCGGTGACGCGAAATCCGTGGATGCGGGCGTTGCGATGGGAGTCGACGGGGAGGATCAATGGGCCGATGGCTTGGCCGTCGATGAGTTGTTGGGCCAAGGCTTTTCGCGAGGGGTCTTTGATGCGATCGGGTTTGATGATTTTGGCGATGAGCGAAAGGGGTAAGTTTTGCTCGCCGCCTCGGATGGTTTGAATGCGGAACGTGGGTTCGGGGGTGCCGTCGCCGTCGTCGGCCAATACGTTGCCCACTTCAAAAAACACACTGATGACTTGAAACAACTTGCCGTTATCGTGGCTGATGGCGACGACCAGTTGCCCGTCGCGTTCGGTGAACATGGCGCCTGCGAGATCAGGAATGTCGAGGCCTTGGTTTTTTAAAAGGCTGTTCATACGCAAGGCAAGCCACGCGTTGATTTCATCGAAGCCAAAGGTGAGGGTGCGGTCGCCATCGCCTTGGCCCACGGGGCGGGTCCACTCGCGTGGGGCACGCACTTCGATTGCGCGGGCGATGCGTTCGAGTTCATCGGGTTGGGTGGTTTCGAGGAAGCTTTGGTTTTGCTGCCACCACGCAGGCACGGCACTGATTTTTTGAAAGAGGCGAACGGCAAAAAAAGCGACGGCTAAAAACAGCGCAAGCAAAACCCAGCGTTTCCAATGGCGTCGGCCATGGACAGGGGGTGTGGATGAATGAGATTGGGTCACGCGGTTTTCTGGGCCTCGTGCAAGGCGCGGGCGGCGTTGGCCAAGTGTTGGTGCAATATTTCGTGGTCGCCCACGGCGAGCAAGGCGGCTTCAAGCTGGTCGATACGCTCGGAGGTGCCTTCGGCGGCGTCCACACGTTCAAGTGCGGCATTGCCCAAGGCTTCGTTGGCGGCAATAAACCAGTGGGCGGCAAGGTTGCGTTCGTCGCCATCTAAAGGTTTGTTGAGCGTAAAGGCCTTCATGGGAGAAGTCACCGGACAGGCGAGGGTGGGGTCGATGACGCTAATGATGCGCCATGTTTTGCGGTGGGCGGCTTGGGCAAAAATGGCTTCAACGGCGTGGCCGTCGGCACGGCGGGCGGTTTGCCATGCGCCGCCATCTTCGGGGGTTTGTGGGGCGGTGAACACCACGCAGCCGGTGTCGGGCACCTCGGCGCCTTTGGCCAGGCCCACTTGCACGGCGTGATCGGCGGCATTCACACGGCGTTGGCGGCGGCATTCTTGCAGCGGCAACACAATGCGGGCGTAAAGGGCCCAGTCGTTGGCCTTTTTGGCAGCGGCCAAGGCGTTTAGGCACGTGGTTTCGCTCGCGGCATAATCCATGTCCGCCAGTTGTTGGCTGGCGGTTTCCATGATCTTGTCAATGTCCTTGCTCATGGGAGACAGTTTAAAGCAATTGGCCCCCTTACATGGCGTCGCCTTGCTCAATGTGGTTGATTGAGTTGGATTGTCTTCTAAGGATTTTGCCTTCGTAGCGATCTACCCCTCATCATCCTGTTAACAAATGACGAAGGTCAGGCTGGAAACTGGAAATGAAATTGGCTTCTAGAGGGTGTGGCTGTCGAGGGTTGTTAAGCGGGTTAGTTGCGAACGAATTGTGTTCCATTTACGGCGAATTCACCGAGGTTGGCGTTCCCATTCCAAAGGTTGGTGTGAAAGGAGAGGTCTCCGGATACGTAGCCTTGTTCAACGCCTGCGACAAACCCTGTTTGCCCCTGAAGTGAGGTGATGGTGTCGCTGGAGAAGTCTACTGCGGCCAGAAGCACATCGGATGAGGTGGGCGTGAATGCAGTGAGAAAGTTGTTGTTGTCATAGAACCATTGTCCGCCTTGCTCAACAA
>JAZGFZ010000251.1:0-5756 GCA_036480015.1 Algisphaera sp.
ATTGACCTCCATGAGCGATTCCGCCACACCCGACGCCACACCCACCCGGCCACGCACCGTGTCGCCCACCGCCGCCCTGCCCCCGGCCCCCAACGCCAACAAAGCGCCCGCCGTACCCCTGCTCAAAATCAAAAACTTCAGCTGCTGGTACGGCTCCTTTCAAGCCAATCACGACATCACCCTCGACATCGCCGAAAAACAAGTCACCGCCTTCATCGGCCCCTCAGGCTGCGGCAAATCCACCCTTTTGCGGTGGATCAACCGCATGAACGACCTCATCCCCATCGCCCGTGCCGAAGGTGAAATCTCCCTCCACGGCCAAAATTTACTCGACAAATCCACCGACGTCGTCGATCTGCGCCGCCGCATTGGCATGGTCTTTCAAAAACCCAACCCCTTTCCCAAAAGCATTTACGACAACGTTGCCTTTGGCCCGCGCCTGCACTACAAACTCAACAAAGCCGACACCGAAGAACTCGTCGAAACCTCCCTGCGCGGCGCCGCGCTTTGGGATGAAGTCAAAGACCGCCTTAAACAATCCGCCCTGGGTCTCTCTGGCGGCCAACAACAACGCCTCTGCATCGCCCGGGCCATCGCAGCCCAACCCGAAATCCTTTTAATGGACGAGCCCTGCTCCGCACTCGACCCCAAGTCCACCGTCGCCATCGAAGACCTCATGGACGAACTCAAACAAAAATACACCATCGCCATCGTCACCCACAACATGCAACAAGCCGCCCGCGCCAGCGACTTCACCGCCTTTTTATACGAAGGCAAACTCATCGAATTCGGCGAAACCCAAAGGGTGTTCACCAACCCCGAGAGTCAACAAACCGAAAACTACATCACCGGTCGATTTGGGTAACGCCGTGGAACAATGCCAAAGGCGACAATCCATACCGCACAAACAAAAAACGATTCACACCTCACGCACCTCCCTCACGCCGAAATCGGATCACGTCGCGGCAAAGGAGGCAAGCTCACGCGACCATTCAGTCGTTCGGCCGCCTGATACAACACATGCCGACCAATCAACAAGTTGGGTAACTCGGGATCCGGCTCAAGCGGAAACGCATCGCGAACGTCACGTAGTGCATCCGCATCGGCACTCTCCCAAACCAAGTCGTCTGAAAGTGTGACGGATATCTCGCTGCCATCGGCGGAATAAATGAGCTGTCCAATCATCGGGGCATACCTTGGGTTAAAAAGAGCAACACCATGCACCATCATCATTCAAGCCACGACGGCAGAACGTTGCATGTCTTGGCATCGTGCCTTCAACGTGCACGCGGCATCATGCCACGGCCACAATCACAAACCCGGCAAGCCGCATCTGAACGCTTGCCGTGCCAGACCACCAGTTTACCGCCCCACGCCTTCGGGCCGCCAGCGAAAACCATGCTTTGTGGAAAACCAAAACAGAGCTCTCGTTTTTATATCACCATTAAAAACAACCTGTTGAATCAAGACACCCGATTCGCCCCCCACTAAAACGCCCCAAACGCCCTTTGTGATTCGAGCTAAATTGTCTGCCTCGAACGATTAGCTCAATAGGCTACTGCTCGTGGATCGAAACAGTCTTCAAATAACTGTAAAACAAACTCTTACAGTCTAAAACCCTCTAGGCGAGAGTAGAAGCATCTTTTTCAATCTCCTTTATCCGTCTCCAAGTGGTGATTGAATTGTGGTTGCATCTCACCCGATATTGAATAGTATTGGTATACATATGGACACAGCTCATTACACCAAAGCATTACGCCTGACCGGCAAGCAGCTCCGAGCTGACCATCCAGACACCGCAGACGTGACGCTAATCGCAGCGAAGGTCATGGCCGCTTCAAAACGACCTCAAGACCGGCAAGACCTCCAGTCGCTCGCCCCTTCACCCAACGAACTCGACTTCGTTAAGGAGCACTTGAATCGCATTGAAGCCGAAACCGAGCCCGGCCATTGCGCTGCTCAAGAGCGAATCCTGACTTGGCTTCGCAAGCAGAAAGAAGGGTAAACCCATGACCACCGCAATCTCGACAACTTATCAAGCCGCCGCCCGAACGGCCGATCGCAACGTGGTTCGCAAATGGGCGAGGCTGGGCATCGGCTTTAATGTTGAACCTGCGCGTAAAACCCCCGACCTTGAGCAACTGTTGGTGGCCACCGCCAAGGTATGTCCAAGAAACGCCCGGCTGTTTATCCTCGTTGCGACTTGGTTAAAAAAATTCGGCATTTACGTTGCGGCACACCGGATCAAAGGATTGGCAACCTCGCAGCTTGATTCGGACGATCAGGCCACATTGGCAATCCTGTTAGGAACCGCCGTCGAACACGGTGCCCCAAAACTTCTTCGCAAAATTGTTGTAAGCGAATTGGCTCAAGCCACGACGCCCGGCCCACTATTTGAAGTAGACCGCGGGCCACTTTCCGATCTCATTGAAGCCGATGCCACCGAAACATCGAAACATTATGGCCGATGGGTGCAGCCCATTGAGTTGAAGCCCGGCGCCTTGCGAACGCCGCAATGGGTGCTAAAGAAAAACCCCTCTCTGTCTTGGCGTGCAGCACACAAAGGTGACCTTCGCTGTTCAGTCGCAGAGACATTGCGACGAAATATGCTCGGCGCCACAATTTCGGAATCTGAATTGGCTCGGCAGTGCGGCGCGACACGGGCTGCCGTACGAGCGGCTCTTCATGACCTCCAATTCGAATTTCTTGGGTTGAAAATCATCCGCCAACAAGGCGTTCGAGGTTCCATGATTCACTTAGAAAAAACGACAGAATAGGCGTGACAAAACCATGCCGAATGCAAGGCTTTTCGCTAATTTGAACTGCTGATCATCAGCAGCAACTTTCTTATTCGTATTCTTTGCCCACGTTACGAGTCGTGCAAGCAACGGCTCGGCTCGGTTCGGTTCGATGCAGCAGTGCGCCGCCAGGCAGCCAAAACTATTTTTTGAGGAAAAATAAAACGAGATTCCAATCCGTTATCTTCCCATAAAAAAACAGCCCATTGAGATCCCCCCTTCGTTTCAAACCTCAATTAAAACGCCCCAAACGCCCTTTGCAAATCTCGCTAGAATGTCTCCTCTAGGGCGATTAGCTCAGTTGGCTAGAGCAATTCGTTTACACCGAATAGGTCACAGGTTCGAGTCCTGTATCGCCCATTTTTCACGGCTTTTTATACACGCCGAAAAACACGCCAAAGAGGCCCTTCCATGCTCATCGACGATCTTAAAGCCCGCATCGTGGTGGCCATGAAAGCTCAAAACCGCCACGAGCGCGACACCCTCAAAGTGGCCTTGGGTGAAATGCAACTGGCTGAAACCCGCAACGCGGTCGCTCTCACCGAAGACGAAGCCCAGGCCGTTCTCAAAAAGGTCATCAAAGGCAACCGCGAAATGATTTCCCTCGCCACCGATGCCCAAGTCATCGAGCGCATGAAAATCGAAATCACCCTTCTCTCCTCATTCTTGCCGCAATCCCTCACGCAAGATGAAATCGTCTCCGCCCTCGCCCCCGTCGTTGATGCCCTGCGCAGCGCAGGCAACGATGGTCAAGCCACCGGCGTGGCCATGAAACACCTCAAATCCAACGGACACACCGTTGAAGGGCAAACGGTTTCTGCTGCGGTTAAACAACTGCGTGCCAGCTAAGCATTTGTATCGCACGAGCGCGGTCTAAAAATCACGACAGACAAGAACAAAGAGCACCTTCTCAAAGGCGCTCTTTTCGTAACCTCCACGGGGTTTTAAGAAGGGCTTGTCTAAAATCAGGGCCACTCGACATATCTTCAATGACGGTCTCCGTAACCCTGTCACTTTCGCCTCTACGCTCTCATGGCCTAAAGGCAATGGGCGAGAAAACGAAGAAAAACGCCATAACTCCATTATCTCTGTATAATGAAGTTGGTTCGTTAGCTTTTGCCCGTTTTTTACACGCCTCACCTTTTTCTTTTAAGGAACTTGACTATGTCTATTGACCTCATGCAAATGATTCGCACCGCATTGCCCGACAACATCGAAGACCAGTTGGGCGGCCTGCTGGGCACCGACTCCAAGCAAGCGGGCGAGGGACTCACCGCAGCACTGCCCACACTGCTGGGCGGTCTTATTAACAAAACCGGCAGCGCCCAAGGCGCTCAAGAAATTTTCGACCAAGTCAAAGATGACGACGGAGGCTTGCTAGACAACCTCAGTGGTCTTTTGGGCGGGGGTGCTGGCGGCGGCATTGGCGATGTGATTTCAAAAGGCTCAGGTCTTTTGGGATCGATCTTCGGTGCTCAACAAAGTGGCATCCTCGGCCTTTTGGGACGCGTCACCGGTTTGGGCAACAGCCCACTGGGCATGTTGTTGGGCGTGTTGGGCCCCGTTGTCATGGGTGTCCTAGGCAAACATCAAGCTGCCAGCGGCCTTGATGCCGGTGGACTCACCAGCTTGCTCGCTGGCCAAAAAGGCAGCATCGCCAAAGCATTGCCCGCAGGCATGGGCGATATGCTTGGCTTTGCATCCACCCCTCAAGCCCCCAAGCCCGTGGTTACCCAAACCACCCCGCCCCCACGCCCCGCCCTCCAGCGCGAACCTGTCAAAAGCGGCGGCGGTTTGGGTAAAATTCTTATTCCCCTGCTTCTCTTGGGTGCCTTGGGGTACTGGGCGTTCAACCATTTCAATAAACCTGCCGATGTGGCCGGCACCTTGCCCGGCAAAATCGATCAAAGAAATGTTGCTCTACCCGACGCCACATTGCCAGACCTTGCACCCCAAGTGAGCAATGTCACCGACTTGTTTGGCCAAGCCACCACCGCTTTGGCAGGCGTAACCAACGAAGCCTCCGCTCAAGCGGCCATCCCCACCCTTGAATCTGTCACCACCGGTTTAGGCGCCATTGACACCTCCGCTTTGCCTGAACAAGCGCAAGGCCTCATTGGCAAAGCCGCACAAACCTTTGCAGGCAGCCTTCAGCCTGTGATGGAAAAACTCGAAGCCATCCCCGGCGTGGGTCCCATCCTCAAGCCTGTGGTTGATTCACTTCTCGAAAAAGTCGCAGCCCTCGGCGGCTAAAAAATGTCGCAGACTTGCGGTGGCCTTAGGTCACATAAACGTCGGTCGCAACAAATCAAAAACCCCCTCCGGTGTCTTTCACCAGAGGGGGTTTCTTTTTTTATCTGACGTTTTCTAAGCGATCTGTGAATGACGTTATTTGCCCACAAATGATGTAAGCCAAATCCAATCAGATCATTTTCTGTTATCGAGGAATTTTCTTGATGGTGCTGGACGCCGCCGCTTCCACAGCGGTCAAAATCACATTCAGGGCTTTGTAGCCTTCTTGACCATCGATGGTTGGTTTACGCCGATTTAAAATCCCATCGGTGAACGAATCAATCACGCCTGACGCGGCTTGATTGGCATTATTCGCCATCGCCCCCACGTTGTAACATTCTTTTTGGCCGTTTCTAAATTCCACGATCACGCCATACTCAGGGTCTTCACCAATACGCATCACGCCCTTTTCGCAAAACAGCGTGGTGCCATTGGCTTCGTATTGACCATAGTGCGTCCACGAAATGTTGATCGATCCCACCACGCCCGATTCGGTTTTAAGCGTTAACCAAGCATTGTCATCCAATGCGATGGGCTTGCCGTTGGGTTGCTTTTTATCACGCTGGGTTACAAACCCACCCACGTGCGTAAACTCTTCGCCCAGCAAATAGCGCATCAAGTCTGCCTTGTGAATGCCCAAATCGCCATTCACGCCCATCACCGCTT
>JAZGFZ010000252.1:0-11872 GCA_036480015.1 Algisphaera sp.
CGTAAACGATTGCTTACCCTCCGTCATTCCCGCGCAGGCGGGAATCTAGCGTGTGGGGCTGGATTCCCGCCTGCGCGGGAATGACGGGGAGGGGGGCATGGCGGCCAAAAATATATGAACGGTTACCGTTCACAGAAAAACCATGAACGGGCACGCAAAGCTGAAAAAGGTTGACCGTGTCGATGGTGTTTTACGGAGCCGCCTGCGATTCAAGCATCTCAATAAATTGCTTGATTTGTGGGGCGATTTCGGAATCCGGCGTCACCGCAACGGCTTCTTGAAGCGATTCAATGGCCTTGTCGATCTCACCTTTTTGCGCATACGCTTGTCCTTTAATGGCGGTGACCATTTGCAGTTGCTCGCCTTGAAGGCCGTGGTCTTCGATCACTTTGTCTAAGCGGGCAAAACCTGCGTCATAGTCTTCGCCTTCAAACAGCGCAATGGCTTCTTGGATCTCGGCTTCAATTTGACCTGCATTTTGAATTTGCCCATATTTCGATTTAAGGCCTGCAGCATCGTCGGCATCAAGAGCAACAATTTGATCGATCGTGGAGCCATAATGAGCGACAGCAAGCTCTATTCCCACCGCGTCAAGAGCAACGTCAAGTGCTTTTGCTTTTTCAATGCCTTCGACCAATTCTGCTGCGGCAAATGCCTCATCACGGGCCACGCGCACGGCTCGCAATTCTTCAAGATGCGGCAAGTATGCTTCGGGGCCGCCAGGCTGATAGCCCGTTTGAGCGTATGGCTTGCCGGTGGCGTCAGCCAAGAGAATCGTGGGATAGCCTTCAATGCTGTAAATGTTTTTCAGTTCTTCATTCTGGGCTTTAATTTCATCGCTTTGATCCACATCGTTGGGGTAGTCCAATTCAACCAATACAAAATTTTCGAAAGCTTGTGCATTAAAAGCTTCCGTATCGAATACTTCTTCGCGAAGCTTGATACACCAACCGCACCAGTCTGATCCCGTAAAATCCATGAGTAAATCTTTGCCTGATGCCGCAGCATCGGCCTTGGCCGCCTCAAAATCTTCGGTCCATCCCTCAGGGGTGGCAAAGGCAGACACGCCCAGCATGCTGCAAGCCATGGTGGCGGCGACAAGTGTTGTTTTAAACTTCATTTTCAATTGCTCCTTGGGGAAAAACGGATCACAGGCTCAATACGAGCGTGTTCATACCGCGGTTCATTTTACAGCAAATACCTCTGTTCAAATATTCCGAATACGCATCCTTCCCCTTGAAATCGTAGAATAAGGTTATGAAACTTCACTTCCTCGGCGCTAATCGGCAAGTCACTGGCTCAAGCTACCTGCTTGAAATACCGGGCATTTTAAACAAGCGGTCCCCTTTTCGCATCATGGTGGATCACGGCATGTTTCAAGAGCGCAAGTTTTTAAAACGTAACTGGGCCGAATGCCCCATTAAACCCAAATCCATTGATGTTCTGCTGCTTACCCACGCACACTTGGATCACTGCGGGCTCATTCCTCGATTGATCGCCGATGGTTTTAAAGGGCGAGTTCTCACCACCGAGCCCAGCGTTGACCTAGCACGCATTGTGATGACCGACTCGGGACGTATTCAAGAAGAAGACGCCAAATACAAAGCCAAGCGATTTAAGAAACAAAAACGAACCCCCAAATACCCGATCGTGCCGTTGTATGACAGCAAAGAAGCAGGCAAAGCCGTCAAACGATTAGACGCGGTAAAATTTGGCGCGTGCAATGTGCTCAACGATCACGCAAGCGTGTGCTTTCATGATGCAGGCCATGTGTTGGGCTCGGCGTCATTGACCGTCACCATTAAAACCCCCGAAATGGATGAAGCCCAAACCGTTTTGTTTAGCGGCGACATTGGCCAGTGGAATCGCCCACTCATTCCCGATCCGGTGATGATTGACCAAGCCGACTACGTGGTCATGGAATCAACCTACGGCGACCGTGAACACAAAGATGAGGGTGACGTTGAAACCGTATTGGCCGACACCATAAACCAAGCGGTGAAGCAGGGCGGCAACGTGGTCATTCCCACGTTTGCCATCGAGCGATCACAAGAACTGCTGTATCACTTAGGTCGCTTGATCGACGCCAAACGCATTCCCCGCGTGCCGGTGTTTTTAGACAGCCCCATGGCCATTAACGTGACTGAGCTGTTTGAGAAAAACCGCGATTTCTTAGACGCAACCACTCAAAAACAACTTGCGGCAGGCGACGACCCCTTGGATTTTCCCGGCTTATTTATGAGCCGAAGCCCCAAAGATTCACGGGCCATCAACAGCATTAAGGGCACCGCCGTGATTTTGGCCGGGTCGGGCATGTGCACCGGCGGTCGTATTAAACACCACCTTAAACACAACATCGGTCGGCCCGAATCGATCATTTTGTTTGTGGGCTACCAAAGCCCCGACACCCTGGGCGGGCAAATTGTGTCAGGCAAAGAAGAGATTCGCATTCACGGCGAAATGAGGCCCATGCTAGCGCAAGTCAAGCGGCTGTATGGCATGAGCGCCCACGGCGACCGCACCGACTTACTCCGCTGGTTAGATCATGTGGCCCCTCAGCCCAAACGCGTGTTTTTAACCCACGGTGAAGAACGCGTGGCCATCAAACTGGCCGACGAAATCCGAAAAACACGAAAAATCGAAACCACGGTCCCCGAATACGGCGAGGTCGCCGTACTAGGTGAGTAGGCGAGGTCGCCGTCTAGGTGAGTAGCGAGGTCGCCGCACTGGATATACGTTTGATCGCAATAAGCCAGTCCCAAGCCTCGTTCAGGCTTGGGACTTTTCGCCTTTTCTCCTCTGCCTTTCACTCAGCCCCTTCGCGCTCACGATCGGGGCTGCACGTCACATCCACCACATCCATATCCGCCGCGCGGGCCGATTCAATTCCCGGTGGGGCGTCTTCAAAAGCGAGGCAATCTTCTGGGGCAACCCCCAAAGCCTCGGCGGCTTTAAGAAAAGTTTCGGGATGAGGCTTGTGGTGCTCAACGTCGTCGGCGCTAACCACCACATCAAACCAATCCAAGGCGTTGATGGCCTTGAGTGTTTGGGTGACGTTGCGACGGCGCGATCCGGTGGCAATGGCCATGGGAAGTTTGCCCCGGTGGGCGCGGGCCACCGCAAGCACCGATTCAATGGGGGTGATGGTGCAAGCGAGCTTAAGATAATGCGTTTGCTTGTCGCCAATGATTTGAGCCAACACGGCCGGGTCGGGCTGAGGGTGACCCGAACAAGCGGCCGCACGAAGCGCAACCGCCTTGCCTGACATGCCACCCCACGTGATGTACTCGGGGTAGTCAGGAAACCCATCCCAGCCCGCTTGGTCAAAAGCGGCTTTCCATGCCTGCCAATGCACCGGCATGGAATCGGCAAGGGTGCCATCGCAGTCAAAAACAATGGCCCGGTGGCGCGGGAGAACACGAGAAAGAAAAGTCTTGGACATAGCTCTAAGAGTGTACGCGGTTCAAAAACGGGCCCTTTATCGGCACGCTGGCAGATAGCTCCAACCCAATAGGTCGCGTATAGTATTCGCCTTACAGACGCGGGTTGTACCCCGCGTTTTCTTTTTTGACTTGGAGCCCTTGAATATGACCACTCGCCGCGCACTCACTTTTGCCACTGCCACCGCTTTTGGCCTAGGCCTCACTGCCGCTTCGCTTTTGGCCCCTCCCACGGTTGCCGTGGCTGAAGACGTTGTGGGTGTTGCAACCGACGCTGTTGACACTGCGACAAAAGCCATCGAAACCAGCATCGAAGCCGACGCTGGCGCTGATGTGTTGGCCGCCTCGCAAGCCATTGAGTCCGACGTGACTTTGGACCAAGCCCACGTGGCCATCACCGCAGCAGCCATTCGCGCTGCCGAAATCGACACCAAAATGGACATCGCTGTGGTGGACGCCGGCGGCAACCTCAAAGCCTTCATCCGCATGGACGGTGCATGGCTCGGTTCGATCGACATTGCGATCACCAAGGCCAAAACCGCACGTCTTTTTGACATGAACACCGGCGACATCGGCGGCCTTAGCCAACCTGGCGGCCCGCTCTACGGCATCGAGCACAGCAACAATGGCCTCATCACCTTCCCCGGCGGCATTCCCTTGAAGAACGCTGCGGGCGATGTCATCGGCGCAATCGGCGTGTCGGGCTCAAGCGTTGAAAACGACCACGACGTGGCCAGTGCAGGTGCGGATGCAATCTAAAGTATGGCAACATGCTTGATTCATCTTTGAATTAAAAAAGCGGCCTCCGGTGAAAACCGGGGGCCGCTTTTTTTATACGCGCGACTTTATACACACGTGTTGTTTTAATTTTCTTGTTCGGCCAACCAACGTTCGGCATCAATGGCGGCTTTGCAGCCCATGCCTGCTGCGGTGACGGCTTGACGATACACGTGATCGGCCACATCGCCTGCAAGAAAAACACCGTCAATTTCAGTGGTGCTGCGATAAGGGTCTTTGAGGATGAGATAGCCCGCATCATCGGTTTTAAGTTGGTCGTTTAAAAAGCCTGTGATGGGGGTGTGGCCAATGGCCATGAACAAACCTTGGAGCGACATTTCACTGGTTTCTTGGGTTTGATTGTTAATGAGCTGGACACCGGTGATTTTTTCGTCGCCCACCACTTCGGTCACCGAGGTGTTCCACATCACCTCAATTTTGGGGTTGTCCAAGGCACGCTTTTGCATGATTTTACTGGCTCGCATTTCATCGCGACGCACAAACATGGTGACTTTGCTGGCGAATTTGGCCAAATAAATGGCTTCTTCAACGGCGGTGTCGCCTGCGCCCACCACGCCCAAGGGCTGGTCGCGGAACATGGGCAAAGCCCCATCGCACACCGCACAAGCACTCACGCCGCCACCGGTGGTGGCCAAACGCAGCTCATTCTCTTGCCCCAGCCAATTGGCCTTGGCGCCCGTGGCAATGATGACCGACTGGGCGAGCACCTCGTGGCCGCCATCGCCCACCACATGAAAGGGGCGCTTGCTTAAATCGACAGATTGAACATTTTGAAAAACATTGAACAGGCCGTAGTTCATATCCAGTTCATCACCGTTTTTCACGCCTGAATCGGTGACCACCCGTGTATCGAATCGCATGGCCTGCTTGAAAAAGTCAGACATGATTTCTGGCCCCGTTTTGCCCTCGGGATAGCCGGGGTAATTTTCAACATCAGTGGTGAGCATGAGCTGCCCACCGGGCATGAGGTCTTTCCCTGCCGCGCGACCTGGAAAAACCAAGGGCGACAAGCCTGCGCGGGCGGCGTAAATAGCGGCGGTCCAGCCCGCTGGGCCAGAACCAATAATGACAACGTTTTCGAGGGGGAGGTTTTGGGGCATGGGTAGAGTTTAATAGAGGCTCACGCACAAGAAATGCTAAGAACGTGTGTGAGACGCCCCACGAGCCGGCGGGCCGGCGAAAACGACCGCTCGCCGCGTTGGTTCACCTCCCCGCAGCTACGGCTGGGGCTCGGTTCACCGCCTTGCGAGCGGTCGTTTTCGCTCGCCCTCGGCTGACGTGCGGCTTCTCACACACGTTCTAAGGTGCGGGCGGGGGCATTTTGAGCGTTGCAACCTTGATGTCATTGGCATTCTCAAGGGGCTCGTCGTCTTGGTCTAAAAAATCGTCGAAAAAGGTTTGCCCTGTGCGATAGGCACGGCGCAAATAAGGGCCACACATGGTGCAACAGGCACTGGCGCCTGTTTTTTGAATCAGTTGATGCAGACTCAGATTATCGCGCTGAGCTTGATCAAGAAGATCCACAAAAGGACGTTGGGTGCAAATGCAGTGGTCGATGCGCATGGGCAAAGCTCTCTAATAAGAAGTCCACGTCTTAAAGCCATAGGCACTCTCGAGCCCGTCTCTTGTGTCTAAATTAGCTGCTGGAGCATTGGCAATGGTGTCCCATACGGTTTCGCTAGGCGGTGGCGTAGACGCTGCGGCATGGCCATCGAGCCATGCAATGTTGGCTGTGGTGTTGGCGTGGCGAAAATGGGCGACGCCCGACACGCGGCCCAGCTTGCGATAGGCCATGGAATGAGGTTCATAAAAAGAAGCCGGGGTGTCTTGGTGGACGGCATCGGCAAAAGCAAACACGCCCGTGGGCTGAAGAACATCATCGATGCGTTTGGGCTTAGCGCCAGGGAAAGGCCAAACCAGCCCACCGTTGTAGCCATAGTGAGCCGACTGAACGGCAAACTTGGCAATAAACCGAGGATCATTGCTTGGAAAGTCGGCGCAAGCAAGGCCCTCATGCAAATCGCCGCCAAAATAAACGGCCAAAGGACTTTGGGTTTTATCCAAGGGTCGATGTGTTCCACCGCTCGGGCCACCCGCTTCATAACCAAACCACCACGTCACGCCACTGGCGGTGTGTTGGGAATAAGCAACGCACTGCCCGTCGTAATCTTGGGTGTAAAGCAGCAGGGCGGTGGTGGTTTGCCGCAGGTTGCTCAAACAGGCCGCGCCGCGCGCGACCGACCGCGCCTGTCCTAAAACGGGCAGGAGCAGGCCGATCAACAATGCGATAATGGAGATCACCACAAGCAGTTCAATGAGCGTAAACGCCCTGACGCAAGAGTGAACGTGTCGCCGATTGCTCACGCTTGAGCACGCCGGCGGCGGAGGGTGACCCATAGAACACCGCCAAGCAAAGCCAACGAAGTGGGTTCAGGCACCGATGCAGGTGTGTTGCTGCTGGCGGGATTACCCAAGGAATTAAAGCTTGAAATGTTTTCGATGTAACCGTCGATCGAGCCGTTGGACAGCAATCGGCCTCCGGCACCCACACTGGCTTCAAGATAGGCGCCACTGGCGGTGACTTCTTCAAGCGTAAAGCTGCCATCGAAATCCAAGTCTTGCGATCCACCATCGACGTGGTAACTCCAAAACTGACCGGTTTCGGAATTAAACCCCGTGTTGGCGGTGTTGCCGTCATAGGCAAACCCACGCACCGATGTGCCGAATGTAAAAACATCAACGAACAGCTCAAGGCTGCCAGCCGCATCAAGGGCCATGAGCATGTCGAGGCCTGTTTTATCACCGTCGTAGTGGTAATCAAAAACATAAGCGTCGCCGCCTGCGAAACCAAAATCGATGACCACTTGCGACAGGTTGGCGCCGCTGCCCGCGGCATAGCCCACGTGTGTGACGGCAGACGCAGGGCGAGTGACGGCGAACAAAGCAACAGCGAGAAGCGTAAAACGAGCGATTTTCATGACGAATCCTTTTGTTTCCCTTAAACACGCTGCCAATCCGCGGGCAAGCGACCACCACACTTCAACAAGAAGCAAGGCGATATCCAACGCGGAATGTGCAAATGCATGACCTCAACACCGAGGGAAACGCGGTGAAAAGCAATGATCTGCCTGGTATCCATCCGAGCAAAGCTCGGACAATTCAATCCGAGCAGACGCTCGGACTCAATATCCGCGTGGACACAAAAATGGACGTGCAAAACGTCCAAGGCGGCTTTGTCAGGCAGGTCTTCCGGCTTCGGGTTGTCGCCAAAACGCTCGCCTTCCCGCCGTGGCCCATTGCAGGCATGACAGTGGCTTAATGAGCATTGGCGCTGGCCCGTTACGGCGGCGCGTCCGCGGGAGAATTTGACCAGACCGATCCAGTCATCACTCCGCTTCCCTTTTCACCCGCCTGCGACATGCAGGCTGGGCACCTAAAAGCATGAGACGGGTTCATCCCTTTTGGGGGGTGTTGCGGCCTCAGCCGATAACGTAGCGTCCGCGGGCCGCGGGGGCAAGGGTCTTGTTTGAACAGATGGCCCAAGGGCGGTTTGTGACGATTAAGAGGGGACCAGCAGGCCACTTGCATGCATATTGGGCGATTTTTAACTGGCCCCGCCGCTTGGGTGGCGGCAAGCTTGCGTGCTGGTCTTTGCTGGCGTTGTTCCCACTTCCGATCCCGTTCCTCGATTACGTTAGAGACCACGACCATGAAGGGCATTATTCTTGCTGGCGGCCACGGCACACGGCTATACCCCTTGACCCAAGCAATCAGCAAACAGCTTTTGCCGGTCTACAACAAGCCGATGATTTATTACCCGTTAAGCACCTTGATGCTGGCGGGAATTACCGAAGTGCTGATCATTAGCACGCCTCACGATTTACCTCACTTCAAGCACCTTTTGGGAGATGGCTCGCAATTTGGCATGGCCTTTAGCTATGTCGAACAGCCGTCACCTGCAGGGCTGGCGCAAGCCTTTTTACTGGATAAAAACTTCACCGCAGGCAAACCTTGCTGCTTGTGCTTAGGCGACAACATTTTTCATGGCGCGGGTTTGCGAAAAACCGTTCAAGCCGCCGCCCAGCTCACCGAAGGCGCCACGGTGTTTGGCTATCCGGTGAAAGACCCCGAGCGTTACGGCGTGGTGGAATTTGACCAAGACAACCGCGTGGTGTCATTGGAAGAAAAACCCGACAAGCCAAAAAGTCACTTCGCGGTGCCAGGGTTGTATTTCTACGACAAACAAGTCACGGAGATTGCCGAAAACCTCAAACCTTCTCCACGCGGCGAGCTTGAAATCACCGACCTTAATCGGGTGTACATGGAACGCGGCCAACTGAATGTTCAGCTTTGGAGCCGCGGAACCGCTTGGCTGGACGCAGGCACCCACGAAAGCCTCCTTCAAGCAGGCACGTTTGTGGAAGCCATTGAAGAACGCCAGGGCATGATGATTGGATGCCCTGAAGAAATCGCATTCAAAATGGGCTTCATCGACGACGCCAAACTGGCCGAAGCGGCCGACCGAATGAAAACCAACAGTTACGGGCAATATTTGCAGCAGCTCTTGGACGACAAACACGTTGAGCCGTGGATGTAATACGCCGCAGGCTGCGGGCGTTTTTTACTTGGCCCTTTAATCTATATTAGTCCATTCAAATGAACATTATCCCCACCCAAATCCCCGATGTGCTTATCGTCCAGCCCAAGCGCTTCGGCGATCATCGCGGCTACTTTTCCGAAACCTTCAAGCTTGCCGCATTAAGCGATGCCGGCATTGATTTGAATTGGGTCCAGGACAATGAATCTTTGTCGGCCGAAGTGGGCACCATACGCGGTCTTCATTTTCAATCGCCACCCCACGCACAAGACAAACTGGTGCGCTGCGTGCAAGGCGCGTTGCTGGATGTGGCCGTGGACATTCGCAAAGGATCGCCCACCTATGGCCAACATGTCGCCGTTGAACTAAGCGCCGAAAACGGCTTGCAGTTGTTGGTGCCCGCAGGGTTTGCCCACGGTTTTGCCACGCTGCTTCCCAACACCTTGGTTCAGTACAAGGTCACCGATGTATACGCGCCAGATTGCGATGCAGGCATTGCGTGGGATGACCCCGAATTGGGAATTGACTGGCAAACCGATGCCGAAAAAGCCGTGTTGTCTGACAAAGACCGCAAGCATCCAACGTTGGCTGATTTTGACAGCCCCTTTGCCTATGGAATCCACGAAGACTCGATTGACCTCCCCCCTCCGCCGCCTGGCACCACGGACATGTTCGATGCCATGGACGTGCCCGATGCCGCCACAGAAGGATCGTTAGACGCCGTGGAAGACATGCCCGAGGTATGGGATGCGACTGAAGAGGCGCTGGATGCTCCCTCCTATTTCATTGTGGGCGTCACGGGCATGCTCGCTCGCGCATGGCGCGAGCACCTAGATGCCAATGGCATAAGTTGGGACGGAGCAAGTCGACCAGACCTTGATATCACCTCGGCTCAATCCGTGGAAGCCATGATTCCCGAAGGCACACAGTTTGTAGTGAACTGCGCTGCATTCACCAACGTGGACAAATGCGAAGAGGAAGAAGGCGCGGCACTGATGGTCAATGGCACAGGCGTCAAGCTTTTGGCCGACCGCTGCAGGGAAATTGGCGCAACACTCATTCATTTTTCAACCGACTATGTGTTTTCAGGTGATGCCACAGAGCCTTACCTCGTGGATGCATTGATTGCCCCCATGAGTGGTTACGGTCGCACCAAGGCGGTGGGGGAGCAGCTTTTGGTGAAATCTGGCTGCGATTACCGACTGATCCGCACCAGCTGGCTGTACGCCCCTTGGGCCAACAATTTCGTACGAACCATGGTGAAGCTCACCAGCGACCGCGACACACTCAAAGTGGTCAACGATCAACGCGGCCGACCCACCAGCGCTGAGCACTTGGCAGCATGCAGTATGCGTATTGCTTCAGAAGGCGAAAACGGCGCCTATCACGTCGCCGACGGTGGCGAATGCACGTGGTACGAATTCGCGCAAGAAATCGCCCGCATTGCAGGCAACACCTGCGACATCGCACCCTGCACCACGGCTGAGTTTCCTCGCCCTGCGCCACGACCCGCCTATAGCGTGCTTGACCTAAACAAAACCGAAGCCCTGCTAGGGCCCACACCCCATTGGAAAGACAATCTGACCAATGTGATGGGTCGGCTAGAAGACTAAAGCAAACCGACGTCTTCATCACTTTTTTCGCAACCCTCTTTTTGACCCCCCAAAAAACGCAATCATGAAAATTCTTCTTACTGGTGGCAGCGGCTTTATTGGCTCTAACTTTGTGCGTTATGTGTTGCGCGAGCATCCACAGCACCAAATTGTGAACTTAGACTGCCTAACGTATTCAGGCAACCCCGAAAACCTGAAAGACGTCGAAGACCACCCCAACTACGAGTTTGTTCACGGGAACATTCTTGACATGGGGTTGTGTGCCGAGCTGTGCGACCGGGTGGATGCCGTGGTGCACATGGCCGCAGAAAGCCATGTCGATCGCTCAATCATCGACGCTCGCCCTTTTGTTGAAAGCAATGTGCTGGGCACGCAAACCATGCTCGATGCCTTGCGTCGCAGCGACCCCGACAATGAAAAAACGTTTGTTCATGTCTCAACCGACGAGGTGTTTGGTGACTTGCCACTCGAAGACCTTGACCTGAAATTCAACGAAAAAACACCTTTCGCCCCCAGCTCTCCCTACTCGGCCAGCAAGGCCGGCAGCGACTTGGTCGCCATGGCCTACCACCACACCTTTGGCATGGATGTGCGAATCACCAATTGCAGTAACAACTTCGGGGCCTACCAATTTCCTGAAAAAGTCATTCCGCTGTTTGTGACCAATCTGATCGAAGGCAAGCCCGTGCCGTTGTATGGTGACGGCAAGAATGTGCGCGACTGGCTACACGTTGAAGACCACAATGAAGCCGTGTTAATGGTTTTGGAAAAAGGAAAAAGTGGCGAGCGATACTGCATTGGCGGCAACAACGAGCGATCGAACCTCGAACTCACCCACAGCATTCTTGAAGTCATGGGCAAAGGCAAAGACATGATCAAGCCCGTGGAAGACCGTTTGGGCCACGATCGCCGTTATGCGATTGACGCCACCAAGCTCAAAGCAGAGCTGGGCTGGGAGCCCACACGCAGCAGCTGGCCTTCGGCTTTAGAAGCCACCGTCAAATGGTACGTGGACAACCAAGACTGGTGGAAGAACGTAAAAAGCGGTGCTTACCGTGATTATTACAAAGCGCAATATGGTGAGTGATTGAAAGCCGCTTCACTTCAAATTGTATTTACAAAACAAAACCCCGCCTGTTAAAGGTCGGGGTTTTTTTGTGACTTGTTGAATTTTTATCGAGCCCGGCTCATCAAGCCCGGCGGCGACGTCGCAAAACAAGGGGAATGCTCGCCGCAAAGGCGAGTACGAGCGAAGCCGGCTCGGGAATCACATTGATGGCGGCAGCAAAGGGCATGGCATCAACAGCAAACAATTGCTGGCCGAAAAAAGCCGCCGGGGCGCCGCCTGTTGGGGTGTCAACCGCGAAGGTGAGGCCGGTGATTTTAAACGTGCCGCCATCATTCATCAGCCACACGCCGCCCGA
>JAZGFZ010000253.1:0-15981 GCA_036480015.1 Algisphaera sp.
GGGTTTGCCTTTGAGGTTGCCCTTGGGTTTGGCGCGAGACCAAGGAGAGTCAGAATTGTCGCGGCGGGAAGGCATGGTGGAGATGCTGCTTGTTCAGGAGTAAGGGGACGGTGGTCGTGGGGGGCGGGTTATTTTAGTGGATGAGCAAAGAGTTAGGGCTTGATGGGTGGCGGGGGGGTTAGGTCAAGTGGGGGGAATAATGGCGGTTGGCTTTGGGTTTATTCTGTGGAGACGTTGCCGCAACGCGTGTTGGGGTGTTTTTTTTTAGTTTGATTGGAATGCTGTGATGAATGTTTGGCGTTTGGGTTGGCTGGGTGTGCTGCTGGCAACATTGGTGGGGTGCGGAGAAGCGTCTGGTGTGCATGTGGTGTTGACAGGGTCGAGCACGATGGCGCCGTTGGTGCAAGCCGCAGCCCAGCGGTATGAGCTGGAACATCTTGAGGTGCGAATTGATGTGCAAACAGGCGGGTCGTCGCGCGGGATTGCGGATGTGGCCAAAGGGCTGAGTGAGGTGGGGATGACGTCGCGGGCGTTGAAGGAGCAGGAAAAGGCGGGGCTAACACAGCATGTGTTGGCACGTGATGGGGTGGCCTTTGTGGTGCATGAAAGCAATGGTGTGGAGGGATTGACACGCGAGCAGGCGAAAGCCATTTTTGTGGGGACGGTGACGAACTGGCGTGAGGTGGGCGGCGCAGATGCGCCCATTGTGGTGGTGAATCGGCCTGAAGGACGAAGTGAGTTGGATTTGGTGTCGGTGTTTTGGGGGGTGAAACCTTCGGCGTTAAAGGCTGATGTGATTGGTGGGGAAAATCAGCAGGCGGTGAAATTGGTGGTGGGTAATCCCAATGCGATTGTTTATTTGAGTATGGGAACGGCGGCGTATGAGAAGTCGGCGGGGACGCCCATTAAATTGTTGAATTTGGACGGGGTGGCGGCATCGGTAAAAACGCTTTTGGACGGGACTTATCCGTTGGGGCGACCTTTGGTGCTGGTGACGGGGGGAAAGACGGGTGCGGCGGCTCGAGATTTTTTGGATTATTTGTTGTCGTCAGAAGTGGATGGTTTGATTGAGGAAGGGTCGTTTGTGGTGCCGCAACGTTAGCGTTAGCGAAGGTGAGGCAAGGGTGCGTCATGGCGTGACGCCGTGCAGATTACATTCTTACAATGGGTTTTTATGTTTGAACGCCATTATCAATTTGTGGATCGAGCCGGGGCGGTGGTTCTTCGTGGGTGTGGCGTGGTGAGCGCGTCGGTGGTGCTTTTGATTGTTGGGTTTTTGATGTGGAAGGCGTGGCCGGCGGCGACGGAAATAGGGTTGCTGCATTTTGTGGGGGACACAGGTTGGCACCCGACCGAGGGGGCGTTTAGTTTGGTGGCCATGGCGTTGGCCACCGTGGCGGTGACGTTGGGGGCGGTTCTGTTGGCGGCGCCGTTGGGTGTGGCGTCAGCGGCGTTTACGCGGTTTTATGCTCCACGGTGGGTGGCGGGTGTTTACCGACGGGGAGTGGAGGTTTTGGCGGGGATTCCTTCAGTGGTTTTTGGTTTTTGGGGATTGGTGACACTGGTGCCGCTGATTGCCCGTTGGGGTGGCGGTGCGGGGGCGAGCCTTTTGGCTGCGGTTTGTGTGTTGACGTTGATGATTTTGCCCACGATAGCGCTGTTGAGTGAAACGGCATTGGGGGCCGTGTCTGGGGATTCGCAACGCGGGGCGGCGGCGTTGGGTTTGGGGAAATGGGCGATGCTGCGGCGGGTTCTTTTGCCTGCGGCGCTGCCGGGATTGGCATCGGCGGTGCTGTTGGCGGCAATGCGGGCCGTGGGCGAAACAATGGCGGTGTTGATGGTGGCAGGGAATGTGGTGCGGCTGCCGGGCAATCCCTTGGCGCCGGTGCGGGTGCTTACGGCGAACATTGCACTGGAAATGGGTTATGCCTATGGCCCCCACCGGGCGGCGCTGTTTTTAAGTGGCGTGTTGTTGCTGGGGTTGGTGGCGGGCGGGGTGCTTTTGGCCGATTTGTTAGGGCGACGTGAACGTCAGGCGGTGCGACGTGGCTGAGATGTCGCAGCCTTCTATGTCGCCGCCCGTTATGCCACCACCCCCGAAGGCTTTGGAGGCACCATGGCCAACGGTGTCGCATGTTGCTGATCGGGTGGCCGCAGGGGTGGCGTGGACGGTGGCGTTGGGTGTGGCGGCGGTGTTGCTGTGGATTGTGTGGGGCCTGTTGCGTGGGGCGACGGATGGTGAGTGGGGCGGTTGGGAATGGTGGGAATGGATAGCGCAAAAGCCTCAAAAATTGGGTGTGCAAGGGGGCATTGGCCCGGTGTTGGTTTCAACGATGATGATTTTGGCGGTGTGTTTGGGTGCTGCGTTGCCGTTGGGCTTGGGCACGGCGGTGCTGCTTACAGAAACGGGGGCCACACGCGGTGATGCGCGGCTGGCACGTTTGGTGCGGCGTAGTCTTGATGTGTTGGCGGGGGTGCCGTCGATTGTGTTTGGACTTTTTGGAAGCGTGCTGTTTTGCGAGGTGATGGGAATGGGGTTTTCGATCAAGGCGGGGGGGCTTACGTTGGCTTGCATGGTGCTGCCTATTTTTATTCGCGCTGCCGAAGAGGGTTTGCGGGCGGTGCCCGAAACATGGCGGCATGGGGCGGCCGCATTGGGTTTGTCACGAGCGGCTACGTTGCGGCGCGTGGTGTTGCCTGCGGCGTTGCCGGGATTGATGGTGGGTTTGGTGCTGGGGATGGGGCGGGCATTGGCCGAAACAGCGGCGCTGTTGTTTACCGCAGGCACGGTGTTGCGAATGCCAGGGTCGTTGAACGACTCGGGGCGGGCATTGTCGGTGCATATTTATGAGTTATCGATGTTTGTTAACGGCGGAGAGCCCGCGGCATATCGATCGGCCATGGTGTTGGTGGGTATTTTGCTTGTGATTAACATGTTGGCAGCCGGGGTAGGTCGGCTGGGGGTTCGGGTGTAGCGTGTCGGGTGTAAGAAGGCACACCGATTAAGATGTGCTTGTGGTTTGAACCTTTAACTTTTTCAACTTTCAACTTTCAATTTCTAATTTCCAACCCCTTATCTCGACACTTCGCTTGGCGAACGACCCCACGGCGGAACCGGCTTTGGCCCCTGCACTGTTGCGGGCATGCTGCGTGACGGTGCGCTATGGCGGACGTGCGGTGGTGCGTGATGTGGCGTTGGATATTGCACGCGGGCGCATCACGGCCATCATTGGACCTTCGGGGTGTGGCAAATCATCTTTTTTGGCGGCGCTGAACCGGCTGACGGATTTGATTTCGGGTTGTTCGGTGAGTGGGGCCGCTCAGCTTGAGGGACATGATTTGTTGGGGTCGGAAGTGGATCCGGTGGCGTTGCGGCGGCGTGTGGGCATGATTTTTCAAAAGCCCAACCCTTTTGCGATGAGTATTCGCAAAAATTTAGAAATGCCGTTGAAACAAAACGGTGTTAAAAGCCGTTCCGACCGGCGTGATTTGGCTCAGGAAGCGTTGAAAGACGTGGGGCTGTGGGATGAGGTGAGTGGTCGGCTTAACCAAAACGCCATGCGGTTAAGTGGTGGGCAGCAGCAACGGTTGTGCATCGCCCGGGCGGTGGTGCTTCGACCACGGATGCTTTTGCTTGATGAGCCTTGCAGTGCATTGGACCCCATGGCCACGCAGTGCATCGAAGAGCTTTTGGTGAATTTACGCGGCGGCTGCTGTGGTTTGAATTCCAAAACCCTAGAGCCGCTGACTCAAATTGTGGTGACACACAACTTGGCTCAGGCCCGGCGTATTGCGGATGACACGGCCGTGTTTTGGGTGCGAGAGGGATGCGGGGTGATGATCGAAAGCGGGAGCACGGAACAGATTTTTACGGCGCCCCAGCAAGAAGAAACCCGACGCTATGTGGGCGGGTTGCAGGGGTGAGATGCTTGGAGGGCCATAGAGGAGCTCTGTGGCCAATGGGGGTATATTCTTTGAGATCGATTGTTTTTAAAATCTTTGGAATACAATGGCCCAATGATGGGGTTCATTCCTCATCGTTAAACGGTTTTTACGCCCCACACGCCAGTTCTTTTAACCCTCGCACCGGAACCTTCCGTTGAATAAGACCACTCCTGATACCTGCTGTTCGTCTGATTCGTCTTGCTGTACACCTGCTTACGATGTGGAAAATGAGGTGGTGACGCGTTATGCGGCAGGAGCCCAAGCCGTGGAGCCTGAACTTTGCTGCCCGGTGAGCTACGACCCGCAGTATTTGAAAATGTTGCCCCAGGAGATTTTAGACAAGGATTACGGCTGTGGCGATCCGTCAGAGTTTGTGGGCGAAGGAGAGATCGCGTTGGATTTGGGTAGTGGGGGCGGAAAAATCTGCTACATCTTGAGCCAGAAAGTGGGCAAAAGTGGGCATGTGATTGGCGTGGACATGAACGACACAATGCTTGCACTGGCAGAAAAATACAAAGACGAGATGGCCGAAAAAGTGGGCGCGGCCAATGTGGAATTTCGCAAAGGGCGCATTCAAGACTTGGGGCTAAGTTGGAACAAGGCCCAGGCGTGGTTGGACAAAAATCCCATCAGCACGGTTGAAGGGGCGGCGGCTTATGAAGCAGAATGCAATCGTCTGCGACGTGAAGAGCCGTTGGTGGCCAATGATTCGGTGGATGTCATTGTGAGCAACTGCGTGTTGAATTTGGTGGCCACCGAGCAGAAGGTGCAGCTGTTTAATGAAATGTACCGCGTGCTGAAAACCGGTGGCCGTTGCGTGATTAGCGACATTGTGTGCGACGAAGACCCCACGCAAAAGATTTTGGACGATGGTGATTTGTGGTCGGGCTGCATTAGTGGGGCATTTCGTGAAGATCATTTTTTAAAAATGTTTGAAGACGCCGGTTTTTATGGTGTGGAAATTTTGAAACGCGAAGAGGCTCCGTGGCAAACCATCGACGGTGTGGAATTTCGATCGATGACGGTGCGGGCATACAAAGGCAAAGACGGCCCTTGCTTGGAACGTAAGCAGGCGGTGGTTTACAAAGGCCCGTGGAAGCAGGTGCGTGACGACGACGGGCACACCCTGCGGCGCGGCGAGTGGATGGCGGTGTGCGACAAAACGTTCAAACTCATGACCGATGGCAACGGCCCTTACGCCGATCAGGTGATGGGCCTTGAGCCTGAAAAGTTGGTGCCGTTGGAAGATGCCGCACTTTTTAATTGCAAAACCAGCGCCAACCGTCACCCACGCGAGGTGAAAGGCATGGACTACAAGGCCACAACCGCCGCCAGCGATTGCTGCGGGCCGGGCGAAACGTGCTGTTAAAAGCGTGTGATTGAGGTTGGGCGGTTGCGATGCTTGTTTTTGAGCCGTCAAGCCCCGAAGGTCGGGCAATGCCCGTAATCTAGGTTAATGGCTATGCAACTTAAAACGGTGTTGGCGGCGCTGCGAGAAGTCGCGCCTGAATCTTTGGCCGAGTCGTGGGACAAGGTGGGGCTTCAGGTGGGGAGTGAGTCGCGCCGGATTGATTCGGGTTTGTTGTGTGTTGATCTGACCGAGGCGGTGGTGCATGAGGCGGTGCGCAAGCGGTGCCAATTGGTGGTGAGCTATCACCCACCCATTTTTAGTCCGCTGGCATCGTTGGTTGAGCAAGGCGATAGCGCCGATTGGAAACAACGGGCGCTGGCTTTGGCGGTGCAGCACAAGTTGGCGGTGTATGCCCCGCACACGGCATTGGATGCCATGGCGGGGGGGATGAACGATTGGCTATGTGCGGGGCTGGGTAAAGGAATCACGCGGCCGATTGTCGCCACGGCTGAACCGAGTCGTTTTAAAATCGTGACGTTTGTGCCAAGCAAGCAAGCTGATGTGGTGCGCGATGCAATGGTGGCCGCAGGGGCAGGGGGACAGGGCGATTACCGTGGTTGCACGTTTAACACACCGGGGGTGGGCACGTTTGAACCGTTGGATGGCGCGACACCTGCCGTGGGCAAAGTGGGCGACATGCAGTGGGTTGAAGAATTGCGCATTGAAATGTTGTGCTCGGCGGCGACATTGGACGCGGCGTTGGATGCGCTGCGGCGTGTGCATCCTTACGAAGAACCGGCGTATGACGTGATCACGCTTGACCCACGATCGGGTGGTGGGGACGGAGAGTCCGCCACAGGAGCGGGGCGACTTTTGACATTGAAGACTGCGATCCAAGCCGGCACGTTGGCCGACCGATTGAAAGCCCATTTGGGCGTTTCACATGTGAAGGCGGCTTGGCCTGAGAAGCAGACCAAGATCCGCACCGTGGCGGTGTGTGTGGGATCGGGGGGATCGTTGTTTGAGCATCCTGCAGCAGCGGGGGCCGATGCCTTTGTGACAGGTGAAATGCAGTATCACGGCGTGTTGGATTTGGCCCAACAAGGCAAAACGGTGTTGCTGGCGGGCCACACCCAAACCGAACGGCCGTATTTGACGGTGTATCGTGATAAAATTCGAAAAACTGCCGCTGCGAGTCTGAAATGGCGAATGAGCCGGGCTGACGTGGCCCCTTTGGCGTGGATGTAAGCCGCGAAGCGGGGCTCGGGGTTGCTGCTCTCGTAAGCCCCGTTACACTGTGCGGCTCGAACCGTCGGCCGACTCCTAACATTCGGCCTTCTTTTAAAACACCCAAGACGGAATTTTTCCCATGAGCGCTTTCACTGCATTCGGCACCACCCCACCGGCCAAAGTCGTTTTTCGATCCTCCAACGGCACGTTGTTCTGTGATTACAAAAACAGCGAAGACCTTCGCCGTTACATGACCCCCAACGGTAAAATTTCGGGCCGCAAACGCTCGGGTTTGAGCGCTCGTGAGCAACGCATTGTGTCGCAGGCCATTAAACGCGCTCGGTACATGTCGCTGTTGCCTTACACCTCGGCCACACTGTAAAACGGGCTTGGTGCATTGAACTTTTTTTGAGGCGGCCGCTGGGCTGTGCTCGAAATCGTTGGATTTGCCAAAAAACCGATGAAATAAGACTTATTTTAAGAGCACGCTGTTTTTGCAGCGTGCTCTTTTATATGAGTGGAGTACATGAGTGGGGCAGGGTGCTATCGGACTTCATTGCATGTTCATCCTTCTGGCGTGATGGGTTTTTCCGATGAAGAGATGAGGTGGCCGTTGCTGCGGCCGTAATGTCTCTCATTCATTGAAAAACATCGCAAGGAAGCGGCCATGTCCAACGCTGTGCTCACGAAAAAACAGAGAAAACAGTTGCGCAAGCAAATGCAAGAACGCAAGCAGGCGCTGTTGGCCAAACATGGTCGCGATCGTCAAGGAAGCGTGGGAGGGGCAGGCGGTTCAGTAAGTGGGGGGTTGCCGCCACGTCAATTCAAGGGCGGAGCGAAGCCGAATCTTCCGGGCCGACTTCCACGTGGGACGGCAACGCTGCCAGCGGCAAGTCGTTGGCAGGCTCCTAAACCCGCACGGGAAATGGTGGCCTCTGTGCCGCCGGTGCGTTCGCGGCGTGTTGCGTCGCCGGTGGCGTCTGCTTCTGAAGCACCTGCGGCTGTTCCAAAATCAATTTTGCCAACTCCTACGCCGGTGGGCACACGGCCACGCACGGTGTGGCAGTCGGCTCAAGCGGAGCCAGAGGTATGTGATTTAGACGCTCCGGGCCCTGGCCCGCTGGCCCGGGCGGCGGTGGGTGTTGAAGCTTTGGGTCGTAAGGCCGCGGCGGCCTATCGCGACCGACCGTGGCAAGACCAGCCGATTAAAAAACGATCAGAAGCCTATCGCACGTTGGCGGTTGTGGTGACACCCCTTCGGGTGTTGGGTGTTGCTGCGGTGTTTGGAGCCTTGGCCCTTGCCCGTGAAGCGCGGGGGTTGGGCGTGAGTGACATGGGCACCTTGGTGGTGTTGGGCATGGGATTGGGCGGCGCGGTGATGATGTTGGCCATGGCAGAAATGGCTCGGGCACTGCAGGCCATTGTGCGGCGGTAAATGACACGAGGCTTGCTCTAGCCCTTGCTTTTTTCGAGTTGTTTCATCACTTGCTGTGCAGTGATGCGAACCAGCTCGCTTGTGTCATTGACGCAGGCTTGAACGGCCGCACGAAGGGCTGAATCATGGTGTTGTGCGAGTGCGTTTCCTGACGCGATTAGTGCGTTGCGGCGGATCATGTCGAGTTTGATGCGTTTGAGGGATGAGCCACGGAAAGTGTTGGCGCGATCGTCGGCGGTCCAGTTTAAAACGTCGATGAGCGTTAATCCGTGGGCTAATTCAGGGCGTGGGGTGTAGCGGTCGTGAATGGGCAAAGGGGATGTTTGCCGCGATGCGATGGTGTTGTAAGGGCAAACGTCTTGGCAAATGTCGCAGCCGCCCAGCCAGTCACCCATGCTTGCATGCAGGGCAGGGTCGATGGGCGAGCGGTGCTCGAGGGTGAGATAGCTGATGCAGCGCGTGGCGTTGAGGCTGTAGCCTTCGGGCGCGATGGCATCGGTGGGGCAAGCGTCGATGCAGCGGGTGCAGTTGGCGCAATGGTCGGTGGCGGGCACGGTGGGCACGGGATAGTCGCGTGCTTCGCTGCTGGGCAATTCTAAGGTGGTCACGATGAGGCCCAGCAAAAAATATGAGCCATGCTTGGGATGAATCAACAGCGTGTTTTTGGCAGTCCATCCCAAACCTGCGGCGGTCGCAAGTTCACGTTCGAGTGCAGGGGCGGTGTCCACGGTGGTGCGGAATTGTTCAGCGGGATATTCGGTGGCAAGGGCATCAGCCAGTTGGTGCAGTCGTTTTTTGAGCACTTTGTGGTAATCGTCGCCATGGGCGTATCGGGCCAGTCGTCCACGGGCGGCTTCTGGCGTGGCGGGCGTGGGGGGATTGGCAGGAGGGTCGTTCGTGGCGTGATAAGGCTCGGCCACGGCGATCACCGATTGGGCCCCGGGAAGCAGTTTGTCGGGGTTAAGCCGAACATCGAGGTGGTTGGCGAGGTAGTGCATTTCGCCATGTTTGCCATCGGCCAGCCATTGCTTGACATGATCGGCGTGAGGGCTGGGCGTTGCCGGGCCAATGCCTGCAAGAACAAAGCCGTGGGTGCGGGCGGCGGTGAGGACAAAGTCGGCGGGGTTGAGGTGGGCCATGAGAACGTTAAGTGTGGGAAGGCCACGCAAGGCTTTGAGGAAAGTGGAATTTTAGGGGAAATTGTGACGAGGGCATCGGCATTGGCGGCGTTGCGTGGGCACCACTACAATTAGCCCTTAAATGTGGTTTTGTCCCATGGAGCGGTAGCTCCAAGCCCGTTGAAGATGGGCCTTTTGCCGAAGCGAGCCTTTTTGCATGCCTTACGACCTGAAGCCCATTGACATTGACGTTGAGACGACTGAGTATCTGGATGATCCAGATCGCGGACCATCGGCTGCAGGCAACCGCTGGACGCTGAACTTTGGCCCCCAGCACCCCGCCACGCACACCACCTTGCGCATGGTGATGGAGCTGGATGGCGAGCGGGTTGTTCGTGTGACCCCGCACATTGGTTATTTGCACAGTGGTTTTGAAAAATTGGGCGAAACGCTGGATTACAACCAGTACGTGACCATTGTGAGTCGGATGGACTATGTGAGTCCTATCAACAACGACATTTCGTGGCATCACGCCATTGAAAAATTGTTTGACATAGACATCACCCCGCGATGCAAAGTGGTTCGCACCATTTTGGGCGAGTTGGGGCGCATTCAAAACCACCTTTTGGGGGTGGGCGCTGCCGCGCTAGACCTCGGAGCCTTCACGGGTTTTCTTTATGGGTTTAACGAACGCGAAAGCATTATGGATGTGATGGACTACATCTCAGGTCAACGCTTTCACCCCGACTGGACACGTGTGGGTGGCGCGATGCAAGACCTTCCAGACGAAGAGGTGTTTAAGCGCATGGTCAAGGCGATCATTCGTGAAAAATTACCACGGGCGTTGACCGACCTAGAGGGGCTTTGTCTTAAAAATCGTATTTTCCGCGACCGTGTCGAAGGTATTGGCACGATCACCCGAGAAGAAGCCATCAACTGGGGCCTTAGTGGGCCGGTGGCCCGGGCCAGTGGTGTGAAACGCGATGTGCGTAAAGATGAACCGTACCTTTGTTTTGCCGACAATTGGGACGGCCAAGGTGCTCGTGCAGTCGACTTTAAAGTGGCCATTGCGACCTCTGGCGATGTGCTGGGGCGCTTCTTGGTGCGGCTCGAAGAAATGAAGCAGAGCATTCGCATTATCGAGCAGCTCATCGACCATATTCCTGGTGGCCCGATGAACACCTACGCCGATGCGAAAATGGCCAAACCCACCAAGGCCGAGGTGTATGGCAGCATCGAAGGATTGATCGAACACTTTGAACTGGTGATGACCAACCGCAAGTGGAAGGCGCCGATTAACGAGATTTACGCTTGCACAGAAAGCGCCAACGGCGAGCACGGTTTTTACGTGGTAAGCGATGGGGGCCCGGTGCCGTGGCGTGTGAAGCACCGCTCCAGCAGCTTTATGCACTTTGGTTGTTTTGCCAAAATGCTGGAAGGTCACTTGCTGAGTGATGCCGTGGCGGTGCTGGGGAGCTTGAACATTATTGCAGCGGAGTTGGACCGGTAGATCACAGAGTAGATCACCGAAGCGTGATGTATGATTTTTGATTGATGGGTTCAGCAAGTTGGCCAATGGCCATCATTTGTTAGGAAAGTAAATCGACCATGGCTTGGATTACAAAAAACTCTGGCTCGACACAAATCGAGCGACGCGACGAGCCTTATCTCACGCCTGAGATGAAAAAGGCTTTTGATAAACGTTATGCCCATCGCTATCCCACACGGGCGGCGTTGGCATTGCCGATTCTTCATGAAATTCAGCACCACCACAATTGGTTGCCTCTTCAAGCGATTGAAGAAGCGGCCGCGTTTATTGACGTGGAACCCTCGGCGTTGCTGGACACCGCCACGTTTTACGAAGAGTTTTTTTTAGAACCGCGTGGCAAGCACACGGTGTGGGTGTGCCAGAGTGTGACTTGTGAAATCATGAATGAGGCAGGGTTGACCGAGGCCATCAGCGACCATTTGGGTATTGATCCGGGTGAGACAACCGCTGACGGCAAGGTGACGTTTATGAAAGTGGAATGCATTGGCGCATGTGGCGCCGCACCCTGTGCGCTGGTGAATGAGAAGCTTCATGAAAATCTAACGCCGGCAAACGTCAAACGCGTTCTTGATGAGCTTGACTAGTGCACCGTCAAGCCTTAATCCTAGGGTTGAGCCTGCTGGGCAAACGGTGCGGGCTCCGCCCGCGGCAGGCTGGATTCGCAAGCGATCTCAAGCCTTAATCCTTCAGCCCGAAACGACCATCTCCAAACCCCATCCTTCAGCAACGCCTTGGTTTCAGCGTCTTTGTCGGCAGGCGGGGCTTGCGGTGCATCGTGTGGCGGGGGTGTCGGAAGAGTCGGCAGAGAGCGAGAAGGGCGATATAGAGGGGGTTGAAACGACTCAAGTGACGCGAAAAGTGGAAGAAGTGCGTGTGAGCCCAACGGTGGTGTTGCGGCGAACCACGGTTGAAGAGGTGGAGGTGCGGGCGGAGCCGTTGCAGTCTCCATTATCGGGGCGCGGCGATTCGGGCCCAACGTGATACGCTAAGAAGAGATTTTGCCGGGCCGGCGACCTCTTAAATGAGTTCAAAAACAAGGATTTTTTATGTATTGTGCCGCTGTTTGTCGTTCGATTGCGATGGCTGTTTGTGTGTTTGTGCCTGCAAGCGATGTGTTGGCAGATGAAGCCTTGCCCGCTGAGGTGGAGTCTTCTGCGCCTGGGGTTGTGCCCGTGCCTGATGTGACAGAGGCAGCGGTAGAGGGGGACGCAGGTGAGATTGGATTGGAGCTTGCGACCGATTTTTCATCGGTGTCACGTGATGAATTGGAGCAATTGGCGGGGCGGCTGGCGCTGGAAAATGTGCTGTTGCGTGACCAAGAGGCATCAGATGATGCCTCAAAAGAAGTGCAGGGCGAATCGCAAACCATTGAAGCGGTTGAAGCTGAAATTGCTGAATTGACCCTTCGAATAGCCGATTTAAAAAACCGTCTGGCGGTCTTGGGTGGCGCGACGGGGGATCTTGTCGTGCAGGATGTGGTTGGAGAGCAAGGTGATGGCGATGCCCAAGTGGAGCGTGGCGGTGCGGTGGTTGCCGAGGTGGGCAAATATGAATATCGCTATGAATTTGGTTTGATTGGCCGTTCGGGCCATGCGCGCACGCTTCTTCGTGATGCCGAGGGAGGGTATCGCTCTGAAAGTTATGACTACGAGGAATTTCGTGACGATGCGGTGTGGGTGCGTATTTTGTTTCGCAATCAGACGGATATTCCCATGCGATTTAGTGGCCAAGTGGCGCTGGCCGACAGTAAGCCGCGCGGAAGAAATCGAAGTCGGGTGAAGATCGTGGGCCAAACGGCTTTTCGCACGCCGGTGTTGGAACCCGGTGAAATTTATGAGGACGACCGCGAAGTGCGTGTCAGTGATCCGAAGCGGGTGAGGTACATCGAACTGGGCCGGGTTCGCTCGTATGAGCAGTAGAGAGGGCGTCGCCGTAAACAAGGTGTTTGTTTAGCCCGTCAAGTAAAAGGCGAGCCGATCTTCAGGCTCTCATTGCGCCAATTCTTCCCGTGGCGGGTAGAATTGGCGCAACTTAATCTGTGCTCCGCTTGTGCCCCTTAAAACCCTGAAACGAACAAAAACGATGCCCCTAGACGCCCCGGTGCTGTTCAAGCGTATTCCGACCGCCCCGTGGGGCACTGCCAACGAGCGAATTTACGTCGATTTCGAAGATTACGTTGCGCAAGATGGCTATGCAGCGCTTGAAAAAGGCGTGGAGATGGGGGCGGAAGCCGTGGTGGCGGAGGTTAAATCAGCCGAACTACGAGGCCGTGGTGGGGCGGGATTTCCGGCGGGCATGAAGTGGTCGTTTTTGCCACCGCTCGATGGTGGCCAGCGTTTTTTGTGCATCAATGCCGATGAATCAGAACCTGCGACCTTTAAAGATCAAATTTTAATCCAGTTTGACCCGCATTCGATTATTGAAGGCATCGCGCTGTGCATGTTGGCTTGCCAGCTGGACACGGCTTATTTTTATATTCGCGGCGAATACCACCATCAGCGTGATGCATTTGAACACGCTATTGCGGAAGCGTATGAAAATAAGATTTTTGGTCCAGATTCACGCATGGGCAAAGTGAATGAGCGGGAACCCAACTTGTATTTGCATCGCGGAGCGGGCGCCTACATTTGTGGTGAAGAAACCGCACTCATCGAAAGCTTGGAGGGCAAGCGGGGCTGGCCACGGATTAAGCCGCCGTTTCCCGCGGTGGCAGGTGCTTTTGCACGGCCCACGATCATCAACAATGTTGAAACACTTGCCAATGTGCCGCACGTGGTGTTGCATGGGGCCGACACGTGGAAAGGCCGTGGCAAGGGGCGGCCCGAGGGCGCCCCGCCGCAAGTGCCCGCGTCGTTTGGCACCAAGCTCATGGGCATTAGTGGCCCGGTGAAAAGGCCTGGGGTGTACGAAGAAGAACTAGGCGTCAAGCTAATTGATGTGATCGAACGCTTGGGCGGTGGCCCACGGCCGGGCGAGGCCATCAAGGGGTATTTTCATGGCGGCATCTCCATGGGGGTGATTTCTCAAGAAGAAGCTGAGAATGGTGTGGAGTTGGATTTTGACATCGGCAAAAAGTGGAACAACCTAGGGCTGGGCACCGCGTGCATTACCGTGATTCCTGAAAGTGTGAGCATGGTGTCGATGGCCCGCAACTGCGCCCGGTTTTACAGCCATGAAAGTTGCGGCCAATGCACCCATTGCCGTGAGGGAAGCAGCTGGCTTTACAAGCTTTTGTCACGCATTGAGGCGGGCGAAGGCCACATGAAAGACCTTGACCTGCTTTTGGAATTGGCCGCATCCATGGGTTCAATGCCCGGCCACAACATTTGCGGCTTGAGTGATGGAACCAACTGGGCCGTGCGCACGATCGTGAACAAATTCTTTGGCGAGTTTGAGGCGGCCGTGAGTTCTAAGCGAACGGTTAGTTTGGTGTGAGGGAGGCGGGGTTATGCGGGCTGCCGTATTCATGGATTAAAAAAAGTGACCGCCTAAAGGCGGTCACTTTTTTTAAAAGGAATTGCAATGTTGTTGTTTACAACGTGGAGGTGGTCAATGTAGTCACACTGTACGCCGGGGCTGCAAACGCAATGCTTCCATTGGCATTGGGCAGGAGGCTTGGAAGCGTGGCATACGAGACGCCTTGGTTGCTTTGGAATGCATGGAAGGTTTCATTGCGAGATCCTTGAGGTACGCCAAGAACGACATCACTGTCAGGCGTGCCACTCAGGTTAATGATGACATAGGTCAACGATCCGTCTTCGTTTTCATAGGCAGAAGCCAAGAGGCTTTCGTCGTTGGTGGTAACTTCAACACGTTCGGCGTCAGGTCGAATGAATTTGGAAAAGTGACGGAACGATGCGGCTTTGGGGGTGTCGAAGCTGAGGCCGTCACCCAGTGATGCTTTGATGTCACCTTCGCGTTGCCTTGGGGTGCGTGACTGGTCGGTGGCGGTGGCTTGCCAGTAAAGATACGCACTAACATTGCCTTCTGTCAGAACGTCGTGCATGTTCACTGCAAGAGAGAAAGCTCCGTATTGTTCACCTTCGGAGCCACCAAAGGATCCTGCAGGTTGTTCGTAAAGCCACACGGGTTGCTCGCCACTGTGTTCAGTCATCCACAAGGGGCGGGGGTCATGGGTGATGTTATTTGCGAGGTTGTCAGACGTCACGCCTTCCCGATAGGTTTTCCATTGTTCGGCAGCGTCGCGTGGGCCGCTTAACTCGACACCTTCGCCGGTGTAGCCATGAATGGAGTAGATGTCCAAGGCGTCAAAAGCATCGCCGTCTTGACGGGCGGCATCAATGAATTTTCGTTGTCGTTTTTGGAAGCCTTGGTCGGCCTGAAAACCCACGCCCACATCTTCGGGGCCTTGGATTTTCGTACGAATTGGGTCATTGGGATGGGCTAGGTTGTGGGCATCAAAGGCTGCTTGGACGGCATTGGTGGCTTTGACGTAGCGTGTTCTGTCGTAGACGGCGCTGTTAAAGGGTTGTGGGAAGATTAGCTCGTTTTGGATACTAACAGCGTACATGGGCACGCCTACAGCTCGTTCATAGCCCTTGATCCAAGCAGTGATATAGCGGCCGAACTGCTCGTAATTTTCGGGGGTGTCGATGAGGGACCCGCCTGCGGAGTTTCCATTGATCCACTTGGGCCTAGAAGTATCGACGACTTCGCCGCTAAACCAGTGAACTTGATCGCCTTTCATCCAGTGTGGGGGAGACCAAACCGAAGCGATCAATTTGAAATCATCGCCATTGCGGCGAGCGCCTTCTTGGATCGCGTTTTTGAGATGGCCGATGCCTTGGGCGTCAAAATTAAACTTGGCGATGTTGTCGTAAGTGTTGGCGCTCAATGTGATTTGAGTGCTCATGTCGGTGGTGGAGGGGGAGGTGTGTTGACCTTGAGAGAGCACATAAGGAACGAGGTCTAGGCGGACCATTGACATGCCGAGGTTGTCGTAATAGGCGTCGGAAAAAACAGGGTTTTCGAAAAGTGAACGTCGGCTGGGATTGGCAGGTTCGTCGTAGTACCACGCAAAGTTGGAGCCAAAGCCATCGACGGTTTGGTGGCGTATGTTGAGGTTGGTGTTGATGTCGTTGGTGGCATCAATGGGTGTTGTCGGCGTCGTCGGCGTCGTCGGTGTAGTGGGAGTTGTCGGTGTTGTTGGTGTAGTGGGAGTTGTCCCCGGCGCGTCCCATGTGATGTTGTAGGGGCTGCCGTGGTAACCATTGCGGCCATAAATGTAGATGAAGACATCGGTGTCTTGGGTGAGGGTTGTGGTGACTTGCGAGCTTCCGTTGACGTTGTATTTGCCGTCCAAGAGGTTGCCTGCGGCATCGAATAGTTGGAT
>JAZGFZ010000254.1:0-2203 GCA_036480015.1 Algisphaera sp.
GGGCTCGCTCTTCTTAAAGATGAAATGATCGACGCTTCCGTCATGAGCGTTCAAGCCCTGCGAACATTCTTGGCCCAACAAGTGGCCGACGCCAAAGCCCAAGACGTGTTGTTTTCACTACACATGAAAGCCACCATGATGAAGGTCAGCGTCCCCATCATCTTTGGCCATGCCGTGGAAGTGTTCTTTGCCGACCTCTTTAAAAAGCACGCCACGTTGTTTGAAAAACTTGGCGTCAACACCAACAACGGCTTTGGCGATGTCGTCGCCAAACTCAGCAACGCAACCCCCGCCGAGCGAGACGCCGTGGAGGCCGACCTCAAAGCCCTTTATGCCAACCAACCCGCGTTGGCCATGGTCGATTCCGACAAAGGCATCACCAACCTGCACGTCCCCAGCGACGTCATCATCGACGCCTCCATGCCCGCCATGATTCGCGCCAGCGGGCAAATGTGGGGCCCCGATGGCAAGCAAAAAGACACCAAAGCCATCATCCCCGATCGCTGCTACGCCGGTGTGTTTGCTGCCACCATCGATTTTTGCCGCGAAAACGGAGCTTTTGATCCCGCCACCATGGGCAGCGTGGCAAATGTTGGCCTCATGGCCAAAAAAGCCGAAGAATACGGCAGCCACGACAAAACCTTTGAAATCGCCTCCAACGGCGTGGTGCAGGTGGTCGATTCCAACGGCAACACCATTTTCGAACACCCCGTTCAAACCGGCGACCTCTGGCGCATGTGCCAAACCAAAGACGTGAGCATTCGTGACTGGGTGAAACTTGCCGTCACCCGCGCCAAACTCACCGGCACCCCTGCCGTGTTCTGGCTCGACGCCAACCGTGCTCACGACGCGGGACTTATCGCCAAGATCAACACCTACCTTGCCGACCACGACACCTCCGGGCTTGACATCCAAACCTTGGCCCCCGTTGAAGCCACAAAGCACGCCTTGCAACGCTGCAAAAACGGCCAAGACACCATCTCGGTCACCGGCAATGTGCTACGCGATTACCTCACCGACCTCTTTCCTATTTTAGAACTGGGCACCAGCGCCAAAATGCTCAGCATCGTTCCCCTGCTTGCAGGCGGCGGTTTGTTTGAAACAGGTGCAGGCGGCAGTGCCCCAAAACACGTTCAGCAGTTTGAGCAAGAAAGCCACCTGCGATGGGACAGCTTGGGCGAATTCTTGGCCATTGCCGTGTCTCTCGAAGACCTGGCTCAAAAAACAGGCAATGCCAAAGCTCAGGTTGTTGCCGACACGCTTAACACCGCCACCCGCAAACTACTCGAAGAAAACAAAAGCCCTCTGCGCAAAGCCGGCCAACGCGACAACCGAGGCAGCCATTTCTTCCTCGCCAAATATTGGGCCTTGGCCCTAGTCGCCCAAGACGATGATGCCCAACTCAAAGAGCACTTCACCCCCCTTGCCCACCAACTGGTCACCGGCGAAGACGCCATTCTCGCCGAAATGGATGCCACCCAAGGCAAACCCGCCGATTTGGGCGGCTACTACCAACCCGATCAAGCCAAGGCCGCTGCCGCCATGCGACCCAGTGCCACGTTCAACGCCATTCTTGCCTAACCCATTGCTTTTCCCCTTACGACTTGCTTGAACAATGCGCCAGCCTTCCCTCGAATCGTTTTCCAACGTCACGGCCACCTGTAAAGCCAATCTTTACTTCGACGGCAAAGTCATCAGCCACAGCCTCACACTGGCCGATGGCGCCAAAAAAACATTGGGATTGATCTTCCCCGGAAGCTTCACGTTTAACACCGATGCCCCCGAGACCATGCACATTATCGAGGGCACATGCCAAGCCAAAGTGGCTGGCGTCACAAACTGGACAACCTATGCCGCAGGAACGTCATTCGACATTGATGGCAACAGTTCGTTTGAAATCGCTGTAGACAACGGCGTTGCGCAGTACGTTTGCAGTTTTCGCTAAACACGACCGTGAAAAGCCTTTGCTCTGTGTCAAAGTTACATTTTAAGGCAGTGCGTTTGGCCCACTTGCAAATCTCACCCGCCGTGGGCGGAGCCCGCACCGTTTGCCCTGAAGACTCAACCTGTAAATTTCGTCTTGACGGTGCAATTAGTCGGCGTCATTCCACCGTCGCTGCGGCGGTTCGCATCCTTCAACGATGTCTTCGTCGCGACGCTTGCCTGATTCTTCAAAACGCTCAATACCCTTCATCAACTCCGC
>JAZGFZ010000255.1:0-5907 GCA_036480015.1 Algisphaera sp.
CGTCGAGGGTGAGTGTTTGTCCGGGTTCACGGGTCACCCGCATACGAAAGAAAGTGAACTCGTCTTCGGTGGCACCCCGTTTGATTTGAAAAATGTAAGCCTGGACGGCCACCACTGAAAGCAGGGCGGCAATGAGGCCTGCGATCACCAGCTTGGTGGTGTCGGGTGGGGGCGATCCACTGGGGCTGGGGGTTTGCCCCGGGCTGCGACCTGGAAGTTGCAGGGTGTGCGCTGCGGGTGGATTGGAACCGGGGCCAGGGGGTAAAGGCGAGGTCATGAATGGCTCGGTAGGGTGGTTAGCGAAACATTGAGTTTTGCATTGACTTCATCGATAAGACGCATGAGTTCGGGGGTGACACGAATACGCTGAGCTTGTTTCAACATGGCCAACGCAGCTTGGTATTCGCTGCGTTCGATAAGACTGCGAGCTTGCGCGATAAATTGCAAAAACTCGGCGTCTTTTAATCGCAGTGCAATTTCGTCGGTGGGGTTGTGGGTTTGGGCTTGGGCGTACAGTCGGCGTGCGGCGGGGTAGTCGGCGGTGTCGCGGGCGGCATCGCCTTGGACAAGAAGCTCGGCATAGGCGATTGTTTTTTTCAGGGCCTCGGTGGCGGCCAGCACGGCAGCATCGTCAGGTGCGATGGCCGCGGCGTGTTCAAGTGCGGCTTGGGCTCCGGGCAGGTCATCGCTTTCAAGGGCGGTGCGCGAAACGGCCAAGGCTTCGGCCACACGGGCTTGTGTGAGTCGTGTTTGAACCACGGCGTTGGCGGGGTCGAGGGCCAAGGCTGCGGTGAAATGTCCCACCGCCTTGGCGGGGGCGTTGTCGCCAAGTGCGGTGTCGCCTTCACGCAGCAAAGCGGCCACCTCGGCGTTGGCTGCAATTTGACCCGAGGCCGCCAGCGCTTCGGTGTTGGTGGGATCAAGCTCAAGGGCTGCGGCAAAAGCCGTGGCGCTGGCCTCGGCATCGCCCGCGGCCAAATGTTGCTGTCCTTTAAGTGTGAATTGGCGCGATTTCACTTGGTCGATGCGCTGTTGCAAGGCGGCGCTGGGTTCAAGCTCGTTGGCGGCTTGTAGTGCGACCAAGGCGGTGGTCCAATCGGCGTCGGCCACGGCGGCTTCGCCTGTGTTGATGTGGGTGGTGTATTGCTGGTCGTGTTGAAGTTGCTTGAGGTAGAGATCGCCTTTGGGAGTGAGGGCAGGCAGGGCAGACAGAGCGGCGATGGCGGCGAGGTTGTCACCGTTTTCGGCCAATTGTTGTGCTTGGGCCAATGCTGCATCGGCGGTTGCCGCGGCTTTGCTTTTGTCGATGAGGTCGTCCAGCCCGTCAAGGGTGGTGGTTTGGGTGTCGGTCCACGTGGTTTGTCGTGCGTCCAGCACGGTTTGCTGCGCGTCGCGAAAACGACCTTCTTTAATGGCCACTTGAATGTCGTCGGTTAATTGTGAAAACGCGGACGCATCACGGGCTTCGCGAATCAGTGGCTCAATGTGCTTGGCATTGCTGCCACTGTCGCGGAACAATTCAAATTGCGTGATGGCGTCATCGTAGTGCCCTTCAGAAAAAGCCAGTCGGCCTTTGGCCCGCCACACGCCGGCTTGGGCGCCTCGGGCGATGTCGCTTTCGGCAGGCCATGCGTCTAGCACGGCAGCGTATTCCTTGCGTGAGGAATCGAAATCGCCGGATTCATAATGACTTTTGGCTTTTTGCATTTGCGCAAGGGCGGAATCGCGTGCGGCACGGGCTTTGGACGATTGGTTTTGTTGATCAATCGCCAATGCAATGCCGCCAACAACCAAACATGCCACCAACCCAATGGCCAATCGCTTGGGCCATTTTTTAACAGGCGCAAGGGCGTGGGTGTCGTGGGGCACGCTGGGTGCGGGTTGATCGTTTGTGGCGTTTACATTTGTAGGGTCGATTAAGTTGCCCTCAGCCATGTCATTCACGCGAGCGCCATCGGCCCCTTCTGTTTGCTGTGGCGAAACAAAGTGACGGCGAATGGCATCCACTGTGGCGGTGGCCGTGTCCACGCGACGAGAAGGGTCTTTTTCCATCAGTCGCCCAACCAGCGACACCACCGCGTCGGGAAGCTCGGGGCGATATTGACTGAGCGGCGGGGCAATGGCTTTAAGATTGGTATGCCATTTCATCCAGCGCGTGGCGCGGTGGCGTTCGTCGCGCAGCACATTGCGAAAGGCGTTGTCAAAGTTGGGGCGCCCTGCGAGCAGTTCATAAGCAATCAGGCCCAAAGCGTAAAGGTCAGCCCGGCCATCGGCGGGTTCGCTGCGCAATAACTCGGGGGCCATGTAACGCACGCTGCCCAACGACAACGCTTCTTGGGCTTCCATCACTGCGGCCAGTCCAAAGTCGCAAATTTTAAGACCACCATCGCGTCCCATGAGAATGTTGGCGGGTTTTAAATCGCGGTGAATAACCCCCTGGGCATGAATGGCTTCAAGCCCTTTGGCCGTTGCAGCCAAAATGCCCAAGGCTTGTCGCAAATCAGACATCGGGGCTGCCGTTGTTTGAAGCAGTGTTTCCAAAGAAGTGGAGGGATAAAATTCGCTAACCAACATGAGACCTTTGGCATGTTCGTACACGCCAATGAACCCCACCAAGTGGTTGGGGTCGGCGGCTGAAACACGTTGGTGCAGAGCGGCTTCTTCACGCACGGCGCGATGGATGGCACTCGCGGTGTTGTCGCCACCGCTCGACAAAAGAAGCTGCTTGATGGCCACTTGCCGGTCGAGCAGCGGGTCATGTGCCCGATACACCGTGGAGGTTCCACCGCTGGCGACAATTTGTTTCACCACAAAATCGCCAACTTTGTCACCACGCTGAAGGGTGATGGCAGTGGCGCTGCTGTCGGGCGTGGAAGACGGCGGGAGGTTGGGTGAACTCATGGGCAAGTGGGGAGGGGAAGCCGGCCAAGTTGAAGTGCTCCCATTTTAACGCGCTGGACAAAGGACGCGAAGGAGTGCGTGAAGACGTGTCAACGCAGGAGACGCGGGGTGGTGATTGGGCCAGCCCTTAAAAAAAAGGCCGCCACGGGGTATTAAGACCCAACATTTGCTCTGCCCCGGCCAATGCCGCGCCCACGGCCACCGCCACCGCAAACGGCACGCGTGGGCTGTCGTCGGGAATGTTGGCGGGGGTTTGGGTGGGGGCCAAGAGCGCGGCCGAGAACACACGGGCCAAAGTGCGCCGCACAATTTTATGACGAACCATCAACCCCAAGGCCATGATCACCGCCACCCCCAAGGCATACACCGTGGTGCACAACACCACCGGCCACGAAGCCGACAAGGCGCCCACCGCCGCCATGAGTTTCATGTCGCCCCCGCCCAATCCCATGGTGAGCACCAGCAGCATGAACGGCACACCGCCCGCCAGCAAGCCCACCACCGAAGCACCGCTCCATGCGGCGGCCTCATGGGTGCCAGCGGTCAAAAAACCACCGGCGTACCACAAAACAGGCGCGGCCAGCAAGGCGGGATAGGTCAATTTGTTGGGAATACGCCCGGTTCGCACGTCCCAAATGGCAGCGGCAAGGCACACGCCCACCAAAAGCAAATACGCAGTCACAAGCAGAGACCAAGGCATCAATTAAATGCCTGGAATTTCTTCTTGGGCCTCGCCTTTGACTTCGAGCCATTGCGAGTTCACCCACTCGCCAATGCGCTGACGAAAGACGATCAGCAGCCCCAGCAGGGGCAACACGATGGCGGCAATGATGAGCAGTTTTTCAAGCCCCTCAGCCCCGCGTTCATCGCGGTGCAAACGCAAGGCGATGCGTCGGGCGGTTTGGATCAGGCGGGGGGCATTCATGGCCAACTCACAAAGGAAAGTGGAGAGAGGTGCTTAGTTTAAGGGAAAGGCATGCCGTTGAGTGTGGTGACCAGCCGGTAGTGGGTGATCAGCAGCGCCAGCCCCACACGAATGATCACATAACTGGGCAGCGCAATGGCCGCCACAAGCAAAACCCACTCCAACATCGTGGCGCCTTGCTGGTTGCGATGCAGCCGACAAACAGCATGGCGTAAACGTAAAAGCAGGCGAAAAGGGAATGAACGCCGCATGACCCCATTTTATCCCATTGGGAAGGCCTTTGTGCCTCACGACACATGACCGCAATCAAAAAGTGGGGCGATGGCAGGGGTAATCAAGGCTTTCCGGTCAGGATCCAACTGTTTTGCAAAGCCTGAAGTGGCGTCAAGCATTTGCAAACGTTGCGTTGCGTCGTCGGCACCCTCGGCAGCCCCTAGGGCAAACACAGGTCGCAATTGGGCCCGGCCATCGGCACCGGGCGGTCCCACCTCGCTAATGTCAGTCACCAATCGGCGTCCGCCGATTTGACGGCTGGTTTGCACAATCACATCAATGGCCGAGGCAATTTGGCTGCGCAGCGCGGTCAAGGGCAATTCCACTTCACTCATAAGCGCCATGGTTTCCAACCGACTTAGCGCATCGGCCGGCGTGTTGGCATGCAGCGTGCCCATCGACCCGCCGTGGCCGCTGGTCATGGCCTGAATCATGTCGAGCGCCTCACCCCCGCGCACCTCGCCAATGATGATGCGGTCAGGGCGTAATCGAAGGCTGCTGCGAAAAAATTCACGTACGCCAATGGCACCCCGGCCAAACGCATCGGCCGGTTTGCTTTCCAAACTCACCACATGCTCACGCTGCAATTGCAACTCGGCAGAATCTTCAATCACCACCAACCGTTCATGCTCAGGAATGTAAGCCGACAACGCATTAAGCAGCGACGTTTTGCCCGAGCTGGTTCCACCCGCCACCAAAAGGTTTTGCTCGGCCGCCACCGCCAATTGCAAATAATCGCGAGCCGCAGGTGTAAGTGTGCCCAACTCAATCAGCCAGTCAACATCCAACATCATGCGGCTGAACGTGCGAATACTCATCACCGTGCCACGGCGTGCACAAGGCGCCTTGGCCACATGCACCCGCGAGCCATCAGGCAATCGCGCATCAACCAAGGTTTCATCGCTGCCCAAAGACTTCCCAGTGAACTGCAAAATGTTATTCACCGCCGCGTCATACGCTTCGGGATCCGAAAAAGCCGCAGCCGTTTTAGTGAGTTGCCCGTTTTTCTCGATGTAGATTTCATCGGGAGCATTAATCATCACCTCCGTCACCGTCGAATCGGCAAGATACGGACGGATCGGAGCCAAGTGGTGGTCGATCGTGCGGGCAAAAAGTTCAGCTCCGGTCATGCAACCATCGTACCGGCAGTGCAGCCCAACCCCCACTTGTTTAAGCGTCCATCGACCTCAAAGTGTCCTTAAAGTCTTTAGGAACGGAACGGGAGGGGGCAAAACGATCGGACGGGCGGTTGTTCTTCCCGTCAACCTTCGTATACTGTTTGGCCATCCCCTCCCCAGCCCATATGGCGGAATTGGCAGACGCGCCGTCTTCAGGTGGCGGTTCCAGCAATGGAGTACAGGTTCGACTCCTGTTATGGGCATTTTGAGAAACCGTCCTGTTCGCAGGGCGGTTTTTTTTGTGCGCAAGCACGGTTCAAACATCACCGTCGGCAAAGTTTGTCGAAAGCTTAGTCATTTATGTCTTTTGCTTTCGCCGCATCGTATTCCGTGTGAAGCTCCGGCAGTCCGGGAAGTGCTTCTTTTGCGACCATCATGAATTTTTCGTCAGAAAGCAATTCATAAGTCACGGCTTTGAAAACAAGCTTGATCTTCATCTGATTGACTAGTTGCGATGGAGACCCAGATACGTGGATGATTTCATTATTCAGCATCTTGCGCATCGTGTCTTCGTTAGGATTCGATTCGATGTGTTTTCTCCAATGTGCCGGGGGATTACTCATCGCCGAAGGCAGAAGTGTGTCAATCAATTTCTCTCGGTTTTTTTCCATTGCGGACGTCAATTGCGAT
>JAZGFZ010000256.1:0-5942 GCA_036480015.1 Algisphaera sp.
CGGAAGATCCCTGGGTGCTGCTTAACCAAGGGAATAACCGTCTTGCGGCGGCGAGCTTTGCTACTGCGGGTGAAAGCCTAGAAGTTCAAACAGGCGCCGCGTTGGCCGCGGCGCATTCGGGCGATGCGGCGGGTGCGGAGGCGATGATGCCCGCAACGCCTGCGTTGCCACAAGGGGTGACCTTGAGTGATGAAATTCGTCAACGCATTGAACAAACGCAAGAGGTGTTTTACAGCGAGACGCCCGCGATGCAAGAAGCCTTGGCGGTTCTTTTGGCTCTCTGAGTTTGAGTCTTGAGGGGCAGAGTTGTTGTGTGCTTGTTGAAGCAAGGCGCGTTTTATTGCGGAGGTGATGCGCCGTCGATTGCCGCGTTGAAGGCTTCAAGCACGGGCTCAAGGGCAATGGTGCGCATGAGTGTGTCGTCGTCTTTGTGGCGGCGGTATTTGATTTTTTGACCTTCGGTGCCTGGGGCTTGAAGCACTTGGTGGGTGGCGGGTGGCAGGGGGGCAAGCGTCCAGCGGTAGGGGCCCACTTGATCGGGGTTGGTGGGGCCAAACAGGCTAACGGTGGGACGGTTGAGGCCCACGGCCAAGTGCAGTGGGGCGGAGTCGTTGCCCAAAAGTGCCCGGGCGCCTGCGATCCATGCCATCAGGCTGGCCACGGTGGTTTGGGGATACACCACTTGCTTGCGCAAATTTTGAGGAAGTGCCGCGTCAAAATGAGATTGTATTTGGGCGTGTTCTGAGGGCGAGGCCAGCACAACCAATCGGTTGACGCGACCGGCGTTCAGTAAGTCGGCCCCCACGGCGGCGAATCGCTCTGTGGGCCAGCATTTGCAGCCCCATCGGGCGGTGGGGGCCAAACAGGCATAGCCCGGGCCTGCGGGGGAATCATTCCATGCGGCGATTTGCTGGTTTACGGCGGCCGTGGCGGCAGGTGGCACATAAAGGTTTAGGTCGGCGGGGCCAGAAAACCCTGCGGCCGCCATGAGGCCACGCATGCGATCGACGGTGTGGCCGGTTTTGGGAATGCGAAACCGCTGGTTGTAAGCCAGCCACGCGCCTTCACGGGCATTGGCATAGCCCACCCGAAGCCTGGCGCCGGTGGCTCGGGCAAACAGGCCCGAACGGGCAAGGCCTTGCAGGTCGACCGCCAGCTCATAACGGGCGGCCCGCAGGGTTTTGAGTAGTTTTGGGATGCATCGTTGGTGGTGGCGGTCAAAAGGAATGACGCCATCGAGCATGGGGTGGGCTGAAACGGCGTCGGCAAAGGTTGAATTGACCAACCAGTGGATTTGAGCTTGGGGCAATGCCTTGCGTAAAGCCACCAAACAGGGCACCGTGCGGCTGACGTCGCCCAAGGCCGAGGGGCGAATGATCAGCACGCGTTTGGGGAGATCGGTGTGTGAGGCGTTGGCCATGGCGGGGAGGGTTGTGGGAAGCGGGGCGGCTTGCGGGCGACTGATCAACGCGATTGCGTTACATTAGCGGTTTGGTCCGGGTCGATCCGGACTTGCCCTCCATCTGTTTCCTGATCGAGCTTGTCTATGCCCACTGCAGTGATTTCTGACATCCACGGCAACGTCGACGCGCTGCGCGTGGTGCTGGCTGACATTGACCAGCGTGGCCTCGACCGCGTGATCTGTTTGGGCGACATCATCGGTTATGGCCCCGACCCGTTGACGTGTCTTGATTTGGTGATGGAGCGATGTGAATTTGCCATGATGGGCAATCACGACTTTGCGGTGCTCTATGAGCCCACGATGTTTAACAGCAGCGCTGAGCAGGCTGCGTTTTGGACCCGTGCCCAATTTGAGCAAGAGCCCGATGTGGATGCGCGTCGCAAACGATTTGAATATTTGGGCAATCTTCAAATCCGTTGTTGGAACGAGGGGGCGCTGTATGTGCACGCCAGTCCTCGGCGGCCGATCAACGAATACATTTTTCCCGATGACGTGATTGCGGCGCCCAACAAAATGGCGTCGATTTTTGATCGCATCGAAACCAAAGCTTTTTGTGGCCACACCCATGTGACGGGGGTGTTTACCGACGAGCCTGATTTTTATCCGCCCAGCGATTTGAATGAGGGGGCGTACACGTTTCGTGATGACGAAAAGTGCATCATCAACCCTGGCAGCGTGGGCCAACCACGTGACCGTGACCCACGGGCGAGCTACGCCGTGTTGCACGATGATCGGGTGGAGTTTGTGCGGTTGGAATATGACATTCCTGCAGTGGTGAAGAAAATCACCGCGATTCCAGAGCTGTCAGACTTTTTGGGCCAGCGGCTGCTTGAAGGGCGGTAGTGCACCGTTAAGACGCAAGCTTTGGGCTGCGTTTTTTGGGCAAAATTTCTTTATCGCCGGTGATCGCGTTTGGTGAACGAGGCAATTGCGTCGTCCATGTCGTCAAACAAACCAAAGATGGTGTCGAGCTGGGTGGATTTGAACAAGAAAGTGACGTTGGGGCGGCAGTTCACCAAGGCAATGCGGCCTCGCATGGGTTCGATTTCACGAAGCAGCTCAACCAAGTGGCCAATGCACGCGGAGTCCAAATATTCAACTTGGGCAAGATCCAAGGCGAAGTTGCATGCGTGATCGAAACGCATGTGCTCGGCGCAGGTGACCGTGACAGATTCCATGTTGGCCCCGGAGATGTCGGGTCCAGGCAGGCGAATCATTAAATCACAGCCTTGTTGTTCGAGGTCAAGACACAGTTCGTCAGCCATGGTTTTGATTCCTAAACAGAAGGGATACCATTGCTCTGGTCGCAATGGGTGTCATGCAGCAAGATCAATGGGACACGAAAGGGATTCGTGGTTCTAATGATCTCTGATGGTTTGTTATCGAACCAATGGCGGCCGCACTTTGTGGCACCAAGGGAAAACCATCGCCTTCTGAGAGGATTTTATTTTAAAAGGAGTCGGCTGTAGGGAATGGAGCGGTTATGCCTCTGCGGGCTCGCCATGAGCGAGATCAAAAAGGGTGTCCAGCCGGGCGAGTTTCATGAGAAAGGACACATTTTCTTGGCAATTGAGCAGCACAATGCGGGCCTCGTGTTTCTTGGCATCTTGATAAAACATCAAGAGCAAGGCCAAGCAGGCCGAAGGCAAAAACTCCACTTTGCCAAAACAAAAAATGAAGGTGCGAGCCCCGTCATCCAGTCGCGTTTTGAGGCCCAAGATGACCTCTCGCAAGTCGTCGGTGTTGACCTCTCGCTCTGCCAAGCGAACCACCACGCGGTCGCCTTCTTGTTCGATGATGTCGGCGGTGTGATGCATGACCCTTACCATTCTAAAGCGCGGCGCGGTTTTTTGTTGTGGGGTTAAAATGGAGCGTCTGGGTTAAGGCGCGTCGGTGATGGCATCTAAAGGAACCACTTTGGCAGAGACTTGACGTCCCCCGGCGGGTATTTGAAGGAGGGTGTCCGCCCGGTGGCGGCCCCATCGCACCACGGCAAAGCCCACGGGGGTTTGCCCGGCCAGTGGCGATGCGGTTGAGCTGGTCACCGCGCCAATCACCTTGGTGGGGTCGTTGGCGTCAAACACTTGTGCTCCGGCCATGGGAAGGGTGTCGTTCTCTTCAGAATCGACATCGTGGGCGACCTCTTGGGTGATTTTGAATCCGACCAAAATCTTTTTGGGATGTCCCAGATTTTTCATGCGTGCCAACACTTCTTGGCCCAAGTAGCAGCCTTTGTTGAAACTCACAGCAGAATCAATGCCGTGGCGGCCGGGCACCTCGGCGGGCAATGAGGTGGGGCCAAAGTCGATGTGATACAGCGGGACGCCTTCTTCAATGCGCACGGTGTTAAAGGCACTCCATCCCACGGGGCGGCCCCGCATCGAATTTCGCCGACGCTCGGCAAAGGCGGCATCTAGCTCCGCGCCCATCTCATAGCCCGATTTCGATAACAGCGCCCCGTAAACCTGCTCCGCATGTTCGCTTGCCACCGCCAACCGCACGCCCAGCACATCGCCCAAGTCCCATCGGTACGCCGTGACCTGAGTCGCTTCCTCGTTGTTGAGTGGTACATCCAGAACATGATGCGTTCCCGGCATGGCACCCACATCTTCAGCACGACTTTGCCCTTCTTTTTGTTCTTGTGTTGTCATCGCGCCAAACAACTGCACTGCCGCCGGGCCAAGCATCCACAACAGTGTGCGTTTGGCGGTCCAATCTTCGATCGTCACGTCCTCGGCGAATAATCGCTTCTCCAGCAATTCCTTCACCCAGAGCACATCAAAAAGATCCAGCTCCAGCCACGTCGAGCCTTGATTTTCAGGCGAGCCGTGATGCACGATGAGATCCGCTGCGATGCGTCCTTGGTCGTTCAGTTGAAACGCGCGGACACTGGCCCCGGGTGACAAGCCATTGATGTCTTGCGTGCAAAGGCGATGCAAATAGTCCGCGACATCTTTGCCTGTGAGTTGGAGAATCGCCCGCTGGGGCAGGTGCATGATCCCTACACGTTGGCGAACCGCTGCGTACTCCGCTTCGAATGCTGCAAACGATTCCGCGACCTCGATCTGCCCTCCTTCCGCCAACGGCGGCCCATAGGGCATCATTTCTGCGCCAAGGCGGCCATAGAGCTGATTAAATGGATTCATCGCCAAAGTATATCAAAATTACAATGTTTATCTTTTTTTGTTAATTTCTATAACTTTGATATAATTCAAGCATGGATCCAGTCACCAACCCTTATTCTCCCGGCGCAGGCACTCAACCGCCGCAACTGGTAGGCCGAAACGATCTGATTGAGAACGTTCGTATCGCGTTGGCCCGAATTCGCCTACTCAAATCTGCAAAAAGCGTATTGCTCATCGGGCTTCGCGGAGTCGGTAAAACCGTCCTTCTGGATCGTTTACGCACTGACGCCGAGAACGAAGGCTTCATCACCCTTCGAATTGAAGCCCCCGAAGGCCGATCTCTCCCCGCGATCATCGCTCCACAGCTTCGCCTCGCATTGCTACGTTTATCCAAATCCGCTCAAGCCAAAGAGACCGCCACCCGTGCCCTGCGTGGCCTTGCAGGTTTTGCCAAAGCGCTCAAACTGAAATATGCCGACATCGAAGTGGGTTTGGATTTTGATCCCGAAGCCGGGCTTGCAGACAACGGCGACCTTGAACACGACCTCCAAGCTCTTTTCGAAGTCGTTGGTTTAGCCGCTCAAAAAGCAGACACCGCGCTCGCTATTTTTATTGATGAATTACAGTATGTCGCGGAAGAACAACTTGCCGCACTCATCACCGCCCTACACCGAACAAACCAACAACGACTACCGGTCGTGCTCATCGGAGCCGGGCTTCCCCAATTGCCAGGCCGCATGGGTAAAGCCAAATCGTATGCCGAACGACTTTTTGATTTTCCAACCATCGGCCCCCTTTCGCCAACCGACGCAGCTCACGCCATCCAAAAACCCGCCGCAGACGAAGGCGTCCAGTATACGCCTCAAGCCTTAAAAGCCATCGTCGAAAAAACACAAGGTTATCCTTATTTTCTTCAAGAATGGGGCAAGCACGTTTGGCAAGTCGCCGATCAATCGCCCATCACAGAAGACGACGTAGAAGCCGCAACGCAACAAGCCATCGCCGCATTAGACGAAGGTTTTTTTCGTGTACGTTTTGATCGCCTGACCCCCGCTGAAAAACGATACATGCGAGCGATGGCTCAGCTCGGTGAAGGACCACACCGTTCAGGAGATATCGCCGATCAATTGAACGTGAAAGTCAATTCTGTCGGCCCTGTTCGAAGCAACCTCATTGCCAAAGGCATGATCTATAGCCCGCATCATGGCGACACCGCTTTCACCGTCCCCATGTTCGACGAATTTATGGTGCGTGCCATGCCTTCCATGGATCAATAGGCCCCGTAAATGCCATCTTCCCCATCCACTGGCCGGACGGCTGTCCATCCCGTAGATTGTCCTGCTCATCCCCCCCCC
>JAZGFZ010000257.1:0-6728 GCA_036480015.1 Algisphaera sp.
CCACTCGCACTCTTTCAAACCGAACGGTGGGACAAAAACACCGGTCAAGAAATGCAGTGGGACTTCCCCGTCACGCCCGGCCAATATCAAGTCAACCTCTACTTCGCTGAAATCAGCAACGGAATCACCAACCCAGGCCAACGGGTCTTTAACGTCAACATTGACAACACCAATGTCCTAAGCAATTACGACACCCTCGCAGAAAGCGGCGCCTTCGCCGCACAAGTTAAATCATTCAACATCAACAACACCGATGGAAACATCGACATTGACTTTGCCCGCATCACAGACAACCCCGCCATCAAAGGCATCGAGATTCTCGCTGCCACGCCCGTCAACAACGCCAACGTCCTTGATGCCTCAGACTCCGTACTCGACTTCGGAACCGTCAACATCAACGGTGCCGATGCCACCCAAAACATCTCGTTCACCAACGCCGGAACCACTGGCGACCCCGACATCACCCTCAGCACCGCCAACCTTGCTGGATCCAACGCCGCAAACTTCAGCATCGCCGCCACACACAACGGATCGACCGTGAACCTGCCAGGCCTCGTGCTCAACCCAGGGCAAACCGTCGTCGTTAGCCTCACCTTCGACCCCTCCGCCGCCGGAAATGCCAACGCCAACTTCACGCTCAATCACTCAGGCAACAACGCCCCCGAATCCATCTCCCTCATCGGCATAGGCTCTGACCCCGCGGTCAACCAGCCCCCCACCTTGGCCCCAATCAACGCCAACCTCAGCGTCATCGAAGGTCAAACCCTCACCCTTGCACTCTCTGCAACCGACCCCGATCCCGGCGACTCCCTCACCTTCTCCGCCACAGGACTCCCCAGCTTCGCCAACATCGTCAGCACCGGAAACCACACCGCCAATCTTGTCTTCACCCCCGCGCTCGGACAAACCGGGCCCTTCGGCCCCTTTGACATCACCGTCACCGACAACGGGTCGCCCGCACTTGCAGACACCCAAGCCAACCTCAATCTCACGGTGAATGCCCAGCCCAGCACTGGCGACGTCCTCTACCGCGTCAACGCCGGAGGCCCCGCTGTTGACGCTCAAGACAGTGGCCCCAACTGGCTAGCCGACAACCCCGACTCCGCCTTCAGCAATGCCAGCGCCGCCGTCAGCCGACGCCACACCCACATTGTCCCCATCAATCTCACCCACCCCTCGGTGCCCACCAACACCCCTCAAGTTCTGTTTCAAACCGAACGATTCGACCTCACCTCAGGCCAAGAGATGCAGTGGGACTTTGCCGTCACCCCGGGTCTCTATGAAGTTCGGCTTTACTTCGCTGAAATCAGCAACGGCATCACCGGGCCGGGACAACGCATTTTCGATGTCAACCTCGAAGGCCTCACCGTCTTAAATGACTACGACACCTTTGCCCAAGTCGGCGGGTTCAAAGGGCAGGTCAAATCCTATGTCGTCAACAACACCGACGGCAACATCGACATCAACTTTGACCATGTGCAAGACAACCCCTCCATCAAGGCCATCGAGATCCTCAATGCCAACATCGCCAGCACCTTGGGAGCCCAACTCACCGAGCTCAACTATGGATTGATTCCTCAGCAAGAAACCAGCACAGCCACCGCCACGGTGTACAACTTAGGAAACCTTGGTGACCCCAACATCACCCTCACTGGCGCGGTGATTTCTCAAGCCGATTTCAGTGTAAATCCTAACGATGTCACCAACGTGGTCATTCCCCCCGGCACAAGCCACAGCTTCGACATCGCACTCAACCCCCAGTCCAGCGGGCCTCTCTCTGGCACACTCACGCTCAACCATGACGGCGACAACGCCCCACTCTCCTTCGCGCTTGATTCGGTTGTTTTACCCGGCTCCACCATCGCCTTTGGGCGCAGCACGGCGGTCACCGTGGGCGACCCCACCAGTTTTCAATTCGGACCCGACGGCCGGTTGTATGTGGGACGCCGCCACGGCACCATCGACATTTTCAATGTGGTTCGCAATGGCCCCAATGACTACAGCTCCACCCTCGATGAGCAAATCAATCTGGTTCGCGACATCGACAACCACAATGACCAAGGCGTTCCCGAACCCACCGTCAACGGCCGTTTGATCACCGGCATTTATGTTGCGGGCACGGCAGCCAACCCCATTGTCTACGCCACCTCAAGCGATCCACGCACCGGCGGCGGCGACGTGTTCTTAGAAACCGGCATCGACACCAACTCGGGCATGGTCTCACAACTCACCTTCGATGGTTCCTCTTGGAACAAGGTGGATCTTATTCGCGGACTGCCACGGTCTGACGAATTTCACTCCACCAATGGGTTGCAACTCGACGCATCCACCAACACCCTTTACGTTGCCGTGGGCGGCAACACCAACTCGGGCGGCCCCTCCAACAACTTCGGCTTTTTGCCCGAATATGCCTACTCCGCAGCCATTCTCTCAGTGGATCTCACCGCCCTCAACGCATTGCCCACCCTCATCGACCCCGTGCATGGCAATGCCTACAAATACAACCTTCCCACCCTTGATGATGAAGACCGAAACTTTGGCACCGGCCCCGGGGGCGACACCCACCTCGCCACGGGCGTGCAAGATGTCTTTGGGGGAAACAATGGCAAAAATCAGGCCAAACTCACCACGGGCAGCCCCGTTCAAATTTTCGCGTCAGGCTTTCGCAACCCCTACGATTTGGTCATCACCGAAAGCGATCGCATCTACAGCATCGACAACGGCCCCAATGGTGGCTGGGGTGCCCCGCCCATCCTGAGTGACAACGGAACCCCCAGCAATCCAAACGACGATTACGCCACCAATGATTTGGCCGAAGGTGGAATCTCGCTCAACGACAACTTGCATCGGGTCACACCCGGTTTTTACGGCGGCCACCCCAACCCCGCACGGGCCAGCCTTAACAACACCTTCAATCCCAGTAATCCCCAAGCAGCGGTGGATGTGGCCGATCCGCAACAAAGCTTTTTTGCGGGCCCTGACAGCGATGGTTCGTTGGCCAACTTCGACTTTTCCACCAACGGCATTGCCGAATACACCTCCAGTGCCTTCAACGGCGCACTGCAAGGCGATCTTCTGGCGGCCAGTCACGATGGCACCGTGAAGCGCATCAAACTGAGCCCCGATGGAACCTCTGTCACACTGGTTCAAACACTTTTCAACAACGTTGGCGTTGTCCCCTTGGACCTCACCATCATGGGCGACAACGACCCCTTCCCCGGCACCGTGTGGGTGGGTGATTTGGTCACCAATACCATCTTTGTTTTCGAGCCCGAAAGCAGCGGCGGCGACACCAGCGATCCCAACGGCGATGCAGACGGCGATGGTTACACCAACTTCGACGAAGCCAGCAACGGCACCAACCCCACCAGCAGTGGTGATGTGCCTGCCGATTTCGATGCCGACTACACCTCTAACCTCCTTGACCCCAACGATGACAACGACGCTCTGTCTGATGTCTCCGATCCTTTCGCCATCGACCCCGACAACGGCACCACCCACCTCATTGGCACCTTTTTAGACTTCGAAAGTGGTGTGCAAGGGGGCCTTCTGGGCTTGGGCTTTACCGGCATCATGAACAATGGAAACGGCAATTACGACACGCAATTCAGTCCCAATGGACTCACCGCAGGCGGGGCCGCAGGCGTGCTCACCGTCGATCAAGCCACCGCAGGCACTGCTCAAGGCAACACCAACACCCAAGACCAAGCCTTCCAACTGGGCGTCAACGTGGCCAACGCCACCGACCCCTTCACCGCCACCACCCGCATGCTCGCGCCTTTCAACACCGGCCCCGCACAGCCGGGCCAAGAAATCGGCTTCTACATCGGCACCGGAGACCAAGACAACTACCTTCAATTGATCCTCACCGGAGACGGAACCAACACAGGAGCACGCATTGAACTGGGCCACGAAGTCGCAGGTGTTTTTAATTCCCCCACAGGAACGTCAACCTCCCTCGGCTCATTCACCAACACCGTGTGGATCGACCTCTACCTCCGAATCGACCCCACCACGCAAACCGCACAGGCCAGCTATCGCATCAACGACGGCAGCACCTTGGGCCCACGAATCAATTTGGGAAGCCCCGTGTCACTCGCCGGTCTGGGGTGGCTCGATCAACCGCTGGCCATCGGCATCATCTCCACCTCCTCCGTGCCCGTGAATGTCCCTGCAGACCGACTTTCGGCCACATGGAATCATTTGGGCCTGCTTTACGACGCCCCGAGTGTCCTCGCCGTCGACATCGAAAACAGCAGCCTACTCGCCACACCCCCAAACACGTCTCTCACCCGCACCCTCACCTTCACCAACCAAGGCCTACCCGATACGGGCGCCCCCGCCATCACCCTCACCGCCGCATCACTCAGTGGCCCTGCCCAAACAAACTTCGCCCACACCTTTAACGGTCCCATCACCTTGGAAGCGGGCGAATCGACCGACTTCGAGGTGACCTTCAGCCCCACATCACTGGGTGATGCGTTGGCCACACTCAATATCAGTCACAGTGGCACCCACGGCAACACCACCCTTGCTCTCACAGGTCGGGGCGTGCCCGACACCGCCTCTGCCACACTGTCGCTTCAAACCGGCGGCGGAAGCGTGCAAAGCGCCAGCACCTCCACCTCTGGCGGCATCACTCTCACCAACACCTCCACCAGCAATCAACAAATCCAACGTGTGGTCATTGACCTTTCCACCGGATTCTTTCCCAACATGGTTTTTGATCCCGACGGATTCGGCGGCGACACCACCGCCAAAGACTTCACCCCTGAAAGCGGTCATTTGGCCGCCGGCTTGGCCTACTGGGCTTTCGAAGGACACCATGGTGGCGGCTACGACCGATTGGTCCTCGCGTTTGACGATTTCAACCCAGGCGAATCCATCACCTTTAGCGTGGACATTGACCCCAACTCCATCAAAGGGGTTCCCGCACCAGGCCCCCATGAAGTGGGCGCCGTGTCAGGCCTCGAATCCGTGGGCGCCACCGTCGACATCGACTTCAACGACGGCAGCAAAACCACCCGCCGCATCGTCCCTGTCGCAGGCAGTGGTATCGCAGGCATCGCCACCGTCAGCAACCAACCCGTGCCCGCCACCCCCCTGATTGAACTTGTGGGTTTGGGAACGGGCACCGTGACCACCAACACCGCCAACCCCACGGTGCGGGCCACCGGAACCCCTGGCCGAACCGTTCGTGTCTGGGTTGTTGAAGCAGGCCTCTTTGTCGATGGCGTCCCCGGCGGCGGCTGGGGCATTGAGCCCTTTGAAACCAACAGCGCCGTGGCCGTACGTGAAACCACCGCCGTCATTGGTGCCGGTGGAACCGTCGACGTCAACATTCTTCTCACCGAAACCACCCCCCAATCAGGCAACCACCATGTCTTTGCCGTGGTGGAAAACGGTGCCGCATCAAGCGACCCTTCAAATGTCGTTTTGGTGCGATACACACCCTAAAAGACACAAGACCTGAAGTGGGCTAAGTGAAGATGTTTCAAGCTTCTCATTCCGGCGCTTACACACCTCTCAAACGGGCTTCGCCTCGCGCGATTCATATGAACACACCGTGATTTCTGTCATCATCCCCGCCCACAACGAAGCCGCCCTCTTGGGCGACACTCTCAACCATCTATTGAAAGATGCCGCGCCAGGCACGCTCGAAATCGTGGTGGCTTGCAATGGCTGCACCGACAACACCGCCAAGATTGCTCGCGTGTTCGAACCCTCCGTTCGTGTCGTCGAAACCCCTGTTGCCTCCAAAACCCAAGCGCTGAATTTGGGTGACGCAACGGCCACCGTCTTTCCACGGTTTTATCTCGATGCCGATGTGCGGGTCACCGCCATCGCCCTTCAACAAACTGCTCAACTTTTTCAAACCCAAGGCATTTTGGCGGCCTCTCCCACGCTTCGCATCGACACCACCGGATGCTCATGGGCCGTCAAAGCCTTCTACCGCGCTTGGCAGCGTCGGCCCTATTTCCATCACGGACATCTGGGCTCAGGTGTTTATGCCGCCTCCGCCGAAGGCCGGGCACGCTTTGACCTCTTCCCCAACCTCATCGCCGATGACGAATTCTTTCGACTTCATTTCCACGAAACAGAACGAGCCAACGCAGCCAATGCATTCTTTGAAATTCGTGCGCCGCGCCGCATCTGGGGCGTCATCAAAGTCAAAACCCGAAGCCGACTCGGACGTTTAGAACTCAAAAAACGTTTCCCCAAACTCATTCCACGAAACACTCAAACCAAACGCCCCCTCCCTCTCACCCCCCACGCCCCGCGTCCCGTGATGTCCGCCTTACTCGACCCACTGGTCTTTGCCTTCATTCAACTTGCCACCACATGGCGGGCCCACCAACAAGCCGTTCAAGGCATTCACGTGTGGGAACGTGACCACAGCACCCGCGTTTCACCTTCTACCGCATCGCTCATTTCATCTCAACATCATTCCAACATCGGGGACCCCTCAACATGAACATCTCTATTTTTGGCCTCGGCTATGTCGGCGCCGTCACTTCGGCCTGCTTGGCCAAGACACACAACATCATTGGGGTCGATCCCGACCCCTACAAACTCTCACTCATCCGCGCAGGAAAAAGCCCCATCATCGAAGAGGGGCTCGACGAACTGGTCAGCCGCATGGTGAAACTCGGGCGAATCGTCGCCACCGAACATGCCCAGGAAGCCGTCCTACGCAGCGACCTATCCATTGTTTGCGTAGGCACCCC
>JAZGFZ010000258.1:0-15277 GCA_036480015.1 Algisphaera sp.
GTGATTTGAAGCATGATGAGGGTCATTTTCTTATTCGAAATTAATACACTGGCGAGCGAAGGGTTTACTTCGCGGTTTCTTTTTTATCCGCCGACACGGCCACTTTGCCGTAGGTTCGTGGACGCAAAGGCACCAAGGGGCTGGGGATGTCTTCCCAGGCGACTTTGGGTCGGCCTGTGGTGGTGTCGTAGCTCACGCGGGTGGTTTTGTGGAAGGGGTCGTCAATGCGTTCGGGGTAGTCGCTGCGATAGTGACTGCCACGCGATTCTTTGCGAGCGATGGAGGCTTCTAGCAGGGCGTCGCCATAGGCGAGCATGTCGCCTAGGGCTCGGGCGAAGCTGGCGTTTTGGTTGGTGTAGTGGCCGGTGTCGGTGATTTTGAGGCTGGTGTATTGCTCACGCAATTCGCCGAGTTTCTCGCGGGCCTGAAGCATGCGGCCTTCTTCTTTGACCACGGTGGCGGCGGCGGTCATTTCTTCGCCCAGTTCGCGGTGAATGGCGTAGGGGTCGTTGACGCCCGTGGCGCTGGTGATTTTTTCGAGCTTGTCTTTTTCTTGCTTGAGCATGCCGTCGTAGAGCGACTGGGGTTGCTCGGCGGCGGGGGTTCCGCCGGGATTTTGGGCAAAGTTGTGTACGCTTAAACCGTTAAACAAACCGTCGAAAATGCACGAGAGCAGCGCGTTGGCGCCTAGGCGGGTGGCGCCGTGGTAGGCGTAGTTGGCTTCGCCAAAGGCATAAAGACCCGGAATGTTGGTCATCATGTTTTGCGGGTCGCCAAAGGCCATGCCTTCGCCAGGTTTGCGTCTGGGGGCATGAACTGGGGTGATGGTGTCGGTTTCAGGATCGTACGGCGCGTAGGTGGTGTAAAGCCCGCCCATGGTGTAATGCACCGCAGGAAAGATTTTCATGGGCACTTCGCGCGGGTCGTCGCCGGTGAATTTCTCGTAAATTTCGAGAATGGCGGCGAGTTTGTTTTTGGTGGCCATGGGCAGGTGGGTGATGTCGAGATACACCTGGTTTTGGCCGCCCACGCCATAGCCTTCTTGGCAAACCCAAAAGATTTCCCGCGTGGCAATGTCGCGTGGGACAAGGTTGCCATAACCGGGGTATTTTTCTTCGAGGAAGTAGTAGCGGTCTTCTTCGGGCATATCCAAGGGGTGTCGGTCGTCGCCTTTTTTGCGAGGCACCCAGACGCGGCCGCCTTCGCCACGGGCCGATTCGCTCATGAGGCGGCATTTGTCTTCACCCGGAATGGCGGTGGGGTGCACTTGCATCATCTCGGGGTTGCCCAAGTCGGCCCCGGCTTGATAGCAGCGACTGGCGGCGGCGCCATTGCAAATAACCGACATGGTGGATTTTCCGTAAATCAGTCCATTGCCACCGCTGGCCATGATGACGGCGTCGGCTCGGAAGGTGCGCATTTCCATGCTGCGCATGTCTTGGGCCACAATGCCGCGGCATTGGCCGGTTTCATCGAGCACAGGCCAAAGAAATTCCCACGATTCATATTTGGTGACTTTGCCTTGAGATTCAAACCGTCGGGTTTGTTCATCAAGACCATAAAGCAGTTGTTGGCCGGTGCTGGCACCTGCAAAGTGGGTGCGTTTAAACAAGCTGCCGCCAAAGAGCCGGAGGTCGCGCATGCCTTCGCTGGTGCGGTTAAACGGCACACCCATGCGGTCCAGCAGGTTGATGATTTTGGGCGCCCAGTGGGTCATTTCATAGACGGGCGGCTGATGGTTGAGGAAGTCGCCGCCGATCAGCGTTTCGTCCATGTGCTGCCATTCGCTGTAACCCTGTTGGCGGGCGACATCGTTGCAGGCATTGATGCCGCCTTGGGCACACACCGAGTGCGACCGCTTGACGGGCACCATGCTGAATAGATCCACTGCGGTGCCGCATTCGGCAACACGAACCGAGGCTGCGAGGCCAGCGAGGCCGCCGCCGACAATGATGACTTTGGGTTGCTTGTCTGCCATGAGTATTCGCCTGTGGCGTTAAGGTTTTAAATGGGTTTTTGAAGTGGGGCGCAGGCCTAGAGAAATAGGCGGGTATCAGTGCGGATTTAGTGCGGGTTTGAAATCACAGGTGGCTGGCCACGTTTTCGGTTGGTCACGTCCAAAGGCACGCGAGGGTTTTCGACAATCAATTCGAAAACCTCCATTTGTTCAGGGCTCATGTCGTGGCCCAAATCAAACTTCAATGCCCCGAGCATGGCGGCGGCGAAGAAGGTCATGAGGGCGATGAAAAGGCCCGCACAAACAAAGCCCCAGCGTTTCATGCTGGCGGTGGTGATGGTGAGGCCCCAACTGATGGCGGCGGTCCACAGGCCGTTGCACCAGTGGTAAACCGAGGCGGTGACCCCCACTGCGTACACCACCACCACAAACCAGCTGAATTGCAGGGCGTAGGCGGTGAGCGGCAAGCTCATGGGCACGTCGTGAAAGGCGTGGGGCACGCCGGGGGCTTGGTAACCCTCGCCGTAAAACGGTGTGAACCAGCCAAACAAATCCCACCGCCATCGCAAGGTGGCTATGTGCAAAAAGATGAAGACCAAGGCAATGACGCCGGTGAGGCGCTGCATGACATAGCGCACGTTGTCGGCGTAGCTGTAACGGGTGACGTTGTGCTTGCCGGTGAAGGTGTACCAAAAGCCCAAAATCGCATGAAAGCCAATGGCTCCCCAGAGGCTCCATTCAATAATGAACAGGGCAGGCAAGCTGTGAATAAAGTTGACTTCGTGCTGAAAGGTTCCCTCGCCTGTGGTCGCATCTTGGCCCCAAATCATTTGGGCGTTGGTGAACAAGTGTGCGATGACAAACAGGCCAATGGGCAAAATGCCCGACAGCGAGTGAAGCCGACGAAGAATAAAATGGTTCTTCTCGAGAAGGCTAGAAGAAGACAATGAAGATGTATCGGTTGAAGCGGAGGACACGAGGTGTGAACCTTTCGCAAAGAGGAGGGGGCTTTGGGCGGGGCCTTTATAAAGAGGCCTGACCATAAAAAAGAGGATTTAGGCGCCAGCGCCGCGTGCGGCGTTGGCCACTTGAACATAACGTTCGCGAAGTTCATACATGGTGCCCGCAAGCAGCTTGGATTCTTCGTCGGTGAGGTTGCCTTGGGTTTTGGCCTCAAGCACTCCGAGCATGTCGATGTGGTGCTTGGCGAGTTCTAAGCTCAACATCGGCTTTCCGGTCTGTGGATCAGGAATGGCGCCCAAAGCAAAAAGGGCTTGGGAAACAAAGCCGCTCACCAAAACCTCGAATGTGGCGGGGGGCATTTGCCCCAAGTCGCCAGATTCTTGGGCTGGGGCGTCTTTCGCTTTTTCAGCCAAGGTTTCCTTCTCGGCCTGAGCCTGAGCTTTCCAGTCGCTGTCAACAATGATGGGTGAGGGATCTTCGGCCATGGGGCGAACTTTCGGGGCGTTTTTAGGGTGGGTAAAAGCAGTTTTCTCCTCCAATATAGGAAGGGGCGGCTTGGTCTGCCAGCGGATTACAGATATTGAGGTCCGATTTTGGTTTTAGGGATGTGATCTTGTCGTGATCTTGGTTCGAGCTTGGCCCAATCACCGAGCGAAGGCCTGCCAGATATGCCAAACTGCGTGTTGAAGTGAACGCTCTGTTTTTTCTCTTTTACAAAGCCCCCTCCGAGCCCCGCCATGTCTGACCCTGCACGCGAAACCGGCACCGATCTCATGATTAAATACGACCGCGACGGCTTGGTGCCTGCGATTGTTCAAGACCATGCGTCGGGTGATATTTTGATGATGGGCTGGATGAATGAGGCTGCCCTGAAGCAAACCCTAGAGACAAAACTGGCTACGTTTTACTCGCGGTCGCGACAAAAATTTTGGGTGAAGGGCGAATCGTCGGGCCACACGCAAGAGGTTTTAGAAGCCCGAACCGATTGCGATCAAGACGTGATTATTTTGAAGGTCAAATCCAACGGCCCGTGTTGCCATGTGGGATACCGTTCGTGCTTTTATCGAAAAATCGACAGCGTGGATACCTTGAACACCGTGGACAAAAAAGTGTTTGACCCGAAGGATGTTTATTAAGAACGTGTATGAGACGTCTGTCGTCGGCCCGAGCACGATGCAGACCGACGCAGTTCAAGTCGGTTCGCTAGACGGGCGAAGCCAGGCAGGGTTCTGATACACGTTCTGAGGGAATGAGGCCGCAGCCTTTTATTCGCGAAGGTCGAGATACGCTATTTCTTGGGCGGTGAGGTGAATCCCAAGTGCGGGCAGGGTGGTGCGTAGCTCTTCGAGTGTGCGGGGGCCGATCAACGCGAACGAAGGAAACGCCTGAGCCAGAACATAGGCGGCGGCAATGTTCATTGCGGTGACGCCGTGTTGACTCGCCAACTCAAACGCTCGCTTGCGACGCATGCGGTTGTCGGCGTTGTCCCATGCGTTGGCGTGTTCCCACTTGGGCGTTGAGATACGGGTGTCGGGCGAAATGAAATAACCACGGGCTTGGCTGGACCATGCCAAATGAGGGGTTTGGGTTGTTTCTAAGAACGCTCGAAAATTAGGTGTGTTGGCCGTCACGCATCCTGGCCACACGGGGTGAATCATTTTTGCCAGAGAAAAATTATTGCCTAGAAAACTCAGTTTTTGTTTGCCGTTTTTTTCGGCATAGGCATTGGCTTCTTCGAAACGTGCGCGGCTCCAATTGCTGCCACCGGCAATGCGTAGTCGGCCGGCTTGGGTTTCTTCATGAAGTACGTCGATGAATTCGCCCACGGGCACGTCAAGGTTATCGCGATGCATAAAGTACAGGTCGGCGCAATCGATTTGTAAACGATCGAGCGACACTTGAAGTTGATCTCGAATGGCTTGCGGATTGCAATGGGGTACGCAAGCTCCCTTGACGGTGATGACGATGTCGTCGCGCACATGACGTTGGGTGTGCCACTGACCTAAAAAGGTTTCTTGAAGGCCCTTGTTGTAGTGATAGGCCGTGTCAAAAGCGTTTCCGCCCGCTTCAAACCATGCGTCAAACATGGCTTGAGCATGAGGGAAGGTCATTTGATTGTCACAGCCCATCACAAGCTTGGAAATGTCACGGTCAAGCCCTGCAATGCGGCCATAGGTCATGGATGGGGTGCCAGAACTCAAAGTCTTGGGCGGGTTTGCTTGCGATTTGGGTTTCATGAGGGACGATCCCTATCTTGCTTGAAAGAACAAACGCAGGCTACAAAAAGGCAGGGATACGCGGGAATCATCATAGAACACATACGGTATTCCGTTCGATCGTTTTGCAACGTGTTGAACGCAAAATTTGAGACGTATGACTTAACCCAAGGGGGGCGGGTAAACTTTAGGGCCTCCTTCCTTTTTTCAATCGCCCCGAGCACCCCATGACTTTTGATGACCTTGACTTACGCGATGAATTAAAGCGGGCCGTGGCCAAGCAGGGTTACACCGAGCCCAGCCCCATTCAGGCTGAGGCGATTCCACTGATTTTGGCGGGGCGTGATGTCATGGGGGCGGCCCAAACCGGCACAGGCAAAACAGCCGCGTTCACCCTGCCGCTGCTGCACCGGCTGATGGAAGGCCGCAAACGCGGCCCGGCGCCGCGGGCTTTGGTGCTTACCCCCACCCGAGAATTGGCGGCCCAAGTGGCCGAGAGCATCGAGACGTATGGCACGTTGTTGCCGCTTAAAAGTGCCGTGGTGTTTGGGGGCGTGGGCATTCATCCGCAAATCAACAAGTTGCGGGCGGGGGTTGATATTTTAATCGCCACGCCCGGCCGCTTGCTGGATTTGTGCCAGCAGGGCGCCGCAGATTTGGGTTATGTGGAAACACTGATTTTAGATGAAGCCGACCGCATGTTGGACATGGGTTTTTTGCCTGACATTCGTCGTATTTTGAAACAGTTGCCTTCCAAGCGTCAAAACTTGCTGTTTAGCGCCACGTTTTCGCGCGACATTCGGCAAATGGCCGACAAGCTTTTGCACAATGCCGCACGGGTGGAGGTGGCCGCTCGCAACACCGCCGCTGAGCGGGTGAAGCAAACGGTGTATCCCGTGGCAAAGGTTCAAAAACGCGAGCTTTTGACCAAGCTTATTGATGGCGGCAACTGGTATCAGGCTTTGGTGTTTACACGCACCAAACATGGAGCCGACCGACTGGCTAAGCAGTTGAACCGCGTGGATATCGATGCGGCTGCGATTCATGGCGACAAAAGCCAAGGGGCACGCACACGGGCCTTGGCCAAGTTTAAAGACGGCAACATGCGTGTTTTGGTGGCCACTGACATTGCAGCGCGGGGGCTGGATATTGACCGGCTGCCACACGTGGTGAATTTTGAATTGCCCAATGTGCCCGAAGACTATGTGCACCGTATTGGACGAACAGGACGCGCTGGCGAAAAGGGCGAAGCGGTGAGCTTGGTGTGCGCCGAAGAACGCGACCAACTCAAAGCCATCGAAAGGCTTTTGGGGTCAACCATTGAAGTGGTGAAGGTGGAGGGATTCGAGCAAGAAAAACACGTGGTTGAGCAAGTGAATGCCAAAGGCGCACGTGGAAGCCGCAGCGGTGGAGGGCGAAAGCCACGCGGAGCAGGCGGCGGCCGCGGACGGAAATCGGGCGGTGGGGGCGGCGGCGGTGGTGGGTCACGACGCGGCGGAAAGCCGGGTGGCGGCGTGCGAAAGAATCGTCGGCCTTAGCGGCAGTCCTTAACATCCCGATTCAAGGCCGATCGGAGGCAGCGCTGTCATTTTATTTCTGACAGGTGCTCGTCAAATGGGCGATCTCTTTCCAAAAAAAAGGCCTCGGCCGGGAGATTCCCAGCACGAGACCCGATCCAGGGCGGAGTTTTTTGCGTCGTTGGCGGGGTGATCCCGTTCGCGACACTTAGGGCGTGTGAGCGAAACCGGTTTGGCCTCGCACGCACGCACTTAAATAACGAATTGAAAGAGGGTTGAGTCAAATGTTTTGCATTAAAAAAACCGGCCTCTGAAAAGAGGCCGGTTTAGGCTGAGATAAAGCTGTTTTTGGGGGGGATTAGCCCTTGTTCCAAGTGGTGGCGCCGTAGATGGCGCTGTCGCCCAGTTCTTCGGCGATGCGAATGAGCTGGTTGTACTTGGCTGTGCGGTCGCTGCGGCAAGGGGCGCCGGTTTTGATTTGCCCGCAGTTGGTGGCCACGGCCAAGTCGGCAATGGTGGCGTCTTCGGTTTCGCCTGAGCGGTGGCTCAAAACGGCGCTGTAGCCGTTACGCATGGCGAGGCCCACGGCGTCGAAGGTTTCGCTGAGGGTGCCGATTTGGTTGACCTTCACCAAAATGGAGTTGGCGGTGTCGTTGTCGATGCCCTTTTGGAGGAAATCTTTGTTGGTGACAAACAGGTCGTCGCCCACGAGCTGGACTTTGTCGCCCAGTTCTTCGGTGAGTTTCTTCCAGCCAGCCCAGTCATTTTCGGCCAAGCCGTCTTCGATGGAGCGGATGGGGTATTTGTTGCACCAGTCTTTCCAGATGCCGATCATGTCGTCGGCGCTGATGACTTCGCTGGGGTTGCTGCTAAAGAAGCAGTAGCCTTCTTTGCCGAGTTTTTCGGCTTCGTTCCACAGTTCGCTGGTGGCGGGGTCGAGTGCGACGAAGATTTCTTCGCCCCATTTGTAGCCCGATTTTTTAACAGCTTCTTCGATGATTTGCAGGGCTTCTTCGTTGCTTTTGAGGTTGGGGGCAAAGCCGCCTTCGTCGCCCACTGCGGTGCTTAGGCCTTTGTCATGAAGAACACCTTTGAGCACGTGGTAGATTTTGACACCTGCGTGCATGGCGTCTTCAAAGCGATCAAAACCCCAAGGTTGAATCATGAACTCTTGAAAGTCGACGGTGTTGTCGGCATGTTTGCCACCGTTGAGGATATTCATCATGGGCACAGGCAGCACCTTGGCGCCGCTGCCACCCAAGTAGCGGTAGAGCGGTAGGCCGCTGGCTTCGGCGGCGGCGTGGGCCACGGCCATGGACACGCCGAGAATGGCGTTGGCGCCCAGCTTGCTTTTGTTGGGGGTGCCGTCGAGCTCGCGCATGACTTGGTCGATGTGCTCTTGGTCGCGGGCGTCGAGGCCCATTAGCTCGGGCTCAATTTCCACGTTGATGTTTTCGACGGCTTTGGCAACTGATTTGCCCAAGTAGTAGTCGGGGTTGCCGTCACGTAGCTCAACGGCTTCGTTTTCGCCGGTGGAGGCACCCGAGGGAACCATGGCCCGGCCGGCGGTGCCGTCGAGCAGGTGAACTTCGACCTCGACGGTGGGGTTGCCACGTGAATCGAGAACTTGGCGGCCGTGAACGGTGTCGATTTCAAAGCTCATCTGTGCAGTCTTTCGCAAAAGAGGGTCGGAAGCGGGGTTGGGATGTTGGGAACATAGATAGAAGGTCTAAGGGCCTTCAGGATCGGAGAGTTTAGCGGCTGACCTCATGCTCGGGGCGTGTGGGGTGAAAAAACGAGTTGTGGGCGGGTTTATGCCGTTTGTTTGAAGGGGGAGGCAGACAATGAAAAACCGGCTGCAACATGCAACCGGCGAGAACAAGAAGTGAGATTGTGTGGTGGTGGTGGCTTTAATAGGGGTCGATTGGGCCGCCGGAAAGGAGAACGGCGCTGTCCACGGTGACAACCGGCCAGAGATCTAAATCCGTCAAGGAATCATCGTGGACATAGGAATAGTTGGGGGCAATGGCGGTGTGGGTGGATGGAGAGGTGGTGGTTTGACAGCCAACGCCCGCCAGTAGGCAGCTTAAAATCCCAGTGACGGTGGCCAGAAGGCGGTGTGATGGGGGCCATGGGGCCGTTTTGGGGTGCGGGGCATGAGGCATTGAGGAGGCTCGTCTGAGAGGGGGGCGACCTTGCAGCGTGGAGTTACCTTTCGGTTGTTCTTTCACTGCGGTTGTTCTTTCATTAAAGAAGGTCTAAAACAAACGGCTGTGATCCAAGGCCGATTCGCGGGATGACTGAATATGACGACACCCCAACCCTCACAAATGGACTTGTTCGCTGGCTGCCCGATGCGGGAGGCCACGCAACAAAATGCGTTTAAAGAGCGGGGTACGGGTGTTTCTCAAGAGCGGTCTGGCAAAGAGCCCACCCTTGGGCTTTGTGTTTTGGGCTCAGGCTCGGGGGGTAATGCAAGTGTGTTGACATGCACGCCGGGGAAGCATGCGCGTCCCTCGGCGGTGCTGATTGATGCGGGGCTGGGGCCACGAACAACAACCTTGCGATTGCACCAAGTGGGCATGACGTTGAGCGATTTGTCAGGCGTGTGTGTGACGCATTTTGACACCGACCATTTTTGCCGAACGTGGATTAAAACCTTGGTGGATTTGGAGATTCCGTTGTATTGCCATCGCAGGCATGGCGATGCTTTGCGAAAGGTACGCGACAATCAGAAGCTGGAATCTGCTGGATTGGTGCGGCTGTTTGATGAAGATGAACGCTTTGACGTGGCGCCGTTTATTTCGGCCCGTGCAATGCTTTTGCAGCACGATCGCCAAGGCACTTCGGGGTTTCGCTTTATGCTTGCTTGCGGCAATTCAGTGGGGTATGTCACCGATTTGGGGCATGCCCCCGAGTCGCTTTGTCAACACTTTGCAGGTGTGGACGTGCTATGCATCGAATCGAATTATGACGAGCAAATGGCCCAAGCGTCGTCGCGGCCAAGTTTTGTCAACCGTCGCAATTTGTCCGATGCAGGACACTTAAGCAACGACCAAGCGTTGGCCGCAGTGCAGCGGATCGTCGAATTAAGCCCTCGTGGCAATCCGCGAAAGGTGGTGTTGCTACATCGTTCAGAAGAATGCAATCACCCTGTCAAGGTGCGGCAGTGTTTTGGTCGCGACCGATCAATCGCCAAGCGATTGTTATTGAGTGAACAACTAAAACCCACAGGTTGGGTACGCATGCAGGCGTTGCCCGCCGTGCAGCGTGGCCAAGGTGTTTTGGGTGGGTCGGGGTTCTAAAATGAGGATTTCGAATAAGATCAAGCGGCGGATCGATTCGACAACGCAAAAGCACGCGTGTCATGCTTCAAAATAACTTGGTTAACGAATGGATGGGCGTCCCCGTTTCATTTTTGCGGGAGATTTCGACGCCTTCTTTTTGACCGTTTTTTTGATTGTTTTCTTGACCGCTTTCTTTTTCACGGTTTTGCGTTTGGCTACTTTCTTGCTTGCCTTTTTCTTGTTTGCCTTTTGGGTTGTCGTTTTTTTAGCCGTGCCTTTTTTCTTCACGGTCTTTTTCTTCGCCGCTTTTTTCTTTGTGGTTTGTTTCTTTATGACCTTCTTTACAGCCTTCTTTTTGACAGCCTTCTTCTTGGTCGTTTTCTTTTTGGAAGACTTGCGTTTTGTCTTACGTTTAGCGGGCGCCTTTGTTTGGGCGGTTGGAGCCAAGTTGATGCCGAAGATGGATTCCAGGTCACCCGAGTGGAGATTGGATTCCTCGCCGATCCCGATGGGGTCACTCAGCTCGCTGTTTGCCAGGCTTTCGGCCACCAAGTCGGTTTGATTGACGCCGCGCAGGGTGAACAAAAGTTCGGGAGACGCGTCGAGTCGGTTTCCCACGCCATAGAGCACGGCGGCCAAGTGTTTGCACAACAAGGCACCGTCAGGACAATCGCAGTGCATGCGGATTTCCTGCCCCTTGGGGAACATGCCTTGGTCGGGATCCGTCAATCGCTCGATCACTGGGTCGCTTAGTTTTCCACGCATCAAGTCGATCACTGAATGAATCGAACTGGCACATTGGGAACAGAGTTGCTTCCATCGTTTTGCGGGCAGCTTGTCAATTTTGATCGTGATGAGGTACAAATCAGACCCGCACACCATGGCGGTGACTTTGCCGGATTCGATTTGCAGGTGGGCGATCGATCCGTTGCGTGCATAGGTTCGGCCACGGGGAAGCCGGTTGTCATAGTCGCTGTACGCTTCCATGTACTCACACCACTGGGCACCCCAAAACGTGGTGGCGATTTTGCGTCCGGAAATTTTGATGGGGGCAAGCGATTCGCCCTTTTTGAGTCGCTTCTTTGCCTTGGCGCTTCCTTGGCTTTTCCGCTGAGCCACCGGAACATAGGGTGCCCATTGTGAAGAATACGAATTCCAACTCATTTTGTGTTCCTTCTTAGGTTGCTGAAGCTTTGCGGAGATCTAAAGCGACAAAGTCAAGCAATTGACCGTCGGTCATTTCAGTCAATTGTATTTCATCGGTGTTGTTTAGCAGTTCCCGACTGACCGATTTTTTGGACTCGATCATCGCGTCAATTTTGTCTTCCAAGGTGCCTCGGCAAACAAACTTGTGGACGATCACGTTGCGCTTTTGGCCGATCCGGAATGCCCGGTCGGTCGCCTGATCTTCGACTGCGGGGTTCCACCATCGGTCGAAATGAACGACGTGGCTGGCCTGCGTCAAATTCAATCCTGTGCCACCTGCTTTGACCGAGATGACAAAGAACGGTGGCCCGGAATCCTGCTGGAACGTTTCCACCAGTTTCCCGCGCCGAGCAGGCGGTGTTTTTCCCGTCAACACCAATCCTTTGTGCCCAAATATTTCGGCAAGCCAATCGGCGAGTGGTTGGCACATCGATTGAAACTGGCTGAACACTAGGAGTTTTTCCTGCTTCTCGATCAAGGTTTGGCAAATCGTTTTGAGTTCAGCATGTTTCCCCGATGTTTTGCCCGCGAAATCCGCATGTTTCAGATACAGCGACGGGTGGTTGCAAATTTGTTTTAATTGCATCAGGGCAGAGAGCACCATGCCACGGCGTTGGATGCCGGTGGCGAGGTCGAGTGACTCAGCTAGCTCATCGGTGACCTTTTGATATAAGGTCGCCTGTGTGGTTGTGAGTCCGCAATCGACTCGCATCTCTGTCTTCGCGGGAAGATCGGGGGCAATTTTGGGGTCCGTCTTCATTCGCCGCAGCACGTAGGGGCGAATCAGTTGCCGGACGGCGGCCAAACGTTGTGAAAGTTGTTTTTCATCATCTGCTTTGACAAACTTTTGGAACTCCTTGGCGGTCCCCAGTAGCCCCGGCGAGCAAAAATCAAACAGCGACCACAGGTCTCCCAAGTGATTTTCAACCGGGGTGCCGGTTAGCAAAATACGACCTTGGCTGGGGATTGCTTTGATCGCCTTGGTTTGTGCAGCGCCTGCGTTCTTGATCGCTTGCGCTTCGTCAAGAATGACCATTCGCCACGGTGTTTCTGTCAGCCATTTTTCTCGTCGTGCCAATCCGTACGTGGTGACCACCAAGTCGTAGCCCGCGAGTTGCCCATCCGGATTTGCGGCGATCTTTTTCAGAGTTGCCGGGTCGCAGATCGATCGATGGGCGATCAGTGGTTTTAAATCTGGTGCAAAACGTTGGACCTCACGTTGCCAATTCCCCAGCAACGAGGTCGGCACGATCAATAGGCTGGGAGTGGTGTTTGTCGAGTCTGAAAACTTCAATTGCAACAACAATGAAATAACTTGAATTGTTTTTCCCAGCCCCATATCGTCGGCCAAGCAAACGCCCAGCCCAAGCTGCGTGGCAAACCACATCCAACGAACGCCATCGGCTTGGTATGGTCGCAGTGTCGCTTGGAGATGTTGCCCAGGATCAAGCGATATTTTTCCGTGGGGGTCACGCAGTGTATCGAGCGTTTCTTTTAACCACGGCCCGGGCTCCATCCGCGTCCACGATTGCAGTTCTTGATTTTTGTCGTCGCCATCGAACGCGGCTCCCGAGAGCAAACGCAAGCCTTCAAGAAACCCCAGGCCGCTGACGTGTTGCTCTTGGAGCTGTTTCCACTGGTCCAAGGCGGATTGCAATTGTTCTTGGTCCACTTGCACCCATTTGCCCCGCAACAAGGCCATCCCTTCACGGGCAGCCATCAAGTTGGCGATCTCTTTTTTAGTCAACGGGTCACCATCAATGGCCACGCCCACCTTCAGGTCCAGCCCCGCGCCCGCTCCCAGGGTGGGTTGTTTTTTGGAGCCGACTTTGACTTGCACTTGCGGTCGTGGCGGTTTCGATGCGTTCCACCAATTGGGCACCCGAACGATCACCCCCGCCTCTTCGATCACGGGAACGCTGGACAGAAATTCAAACGCTTGACGAATTCCCCAGGCTTGAGGCGTAAAGAGAGTTCGCGATTCCAGCAATTGCTCAATCAGCGGACAAGCCCCGGCGGCACGCGAGACGGGCTCCAACAAGGTGTCGAGTTGCTGAGCGTCTTTGGCTTCGACGGATTCTCGCAGGGCTTCCGAAAGTGGCACATGTTCGATCGCTGTGCTGCGATTTGACGAACGGGTAGTCTTCGTACGACTAAAGGTCGCCAAAAAGGCAAACGGGCGTTCCGGGTTCTTTTTGTTCTCGGCCAAGTGAAACGTGACGCGTCCAAGAAGATTCCAGTTGGGGCGTAGAGCGTGCAAATACCCCGCCAACCCCTTTTTGCCCGATTGGACGCTCTGGCAGGTGTGCTCGTCAAGGTCGTTCCAAATCGCCCGCAACATGTCGGCGGAGACGTATTCAAGACCTCGCATGGGTGGTGCTTGGTCGATCCATTCCTGAAGTGTTGAATGGTTCGGGGGCTGCGGGCTGTTCCAATCGCTGTTATTCGGATCAGCGTTACTGGGGGCGGGTTGTCGGCAGAGCGCTTGAAAATAATGTGCGGCAAAGCGTCGCCAAAATTGGATCGACGCAGGCAACGGCGGGTCGCAGGTCGTGGACGAAAGGATTGTTAGCCCCTGCGACGACGAATTCGAAAACGCCTTGTGAAGTTTCTTGAACACCGAAGGGGCAATGACGTGAGAAGCCTCAAACGAACCATCTCTTGGATCGGAGGCCACCAGATTGATCTGCCCCATGGGGGAGACCACCGCTTGATGATGCAGTGGTTTTACGTTCCCCGTGGCCTTCATTTCGATTCCTTCACGATGATTGAAAGGTTTAGCGTGAGCATTCCCCCAAACGAAAAAGACAAGTCTATCGCAATTGAAACAGCCGCCTAGAGAAGACATTCACGGTTCTTGGGCTACGTCGTTTTCGATGAAATATTTTAGAGGAATACCCTTGATTTACCGCCCCGACGGATCCGTGAGCCAAATCGTCTAAGACCTCCGGCATGCGTGAGCAATGACGCATCAACCTTGGCAGCTTGCACCGCGTCAGCAGCTACGTCCGGCAAGATAACCTGATCGCCGCCATCGGCGATCGTCGCCAATGCCAACGATCGCCCCGGCTTGAGCTGGACCTGGGGGTGGTAGTGTTAGTAGACAGTAGAGGGATAAGTAGAGGGGGCAGGCATTACGGTTACATTACGATTATTGCGATTGCGCTGGTCTGATGTCCCGTCCACTGCGAATCTTGTACTTCGGCGCCCTGTGCTACATCATCAACCCGGGGTCATCGTCGTCCGGGACGACGATGACCCCGCGGCTGGAGTGATGGAATCAGGGCCAGGCCGCCCCGAAAATTTAAAAAAGGGAAACGTCGAATACCAGGGAATTAGAACGCTGGAAAAGAAGGTATCCCGCGAAAAAGCATTCATTGTCCACGGATTATGCAGGGGGCACAGATAGACGCAGATAAGAAAAAGGAACCTATCCAAAAAAGTCCAATTTGGTTCGGGTCGTTGGCCCGATCACGAGCGTGGCGAGAACGCTTAGAAGTTGGTCTTGAAGAAGAGGCTTTGCCAAAGTTAGCGCACGGCTTGGGTGCTGCTGCGGCGGATGGTTCGGGTGGAGTAGCCGTTGTGTAGTCCTGATTCGTGGTGGGAGAATCTGCCGTGGCCGCCATGTCCACGGCCGGGGCCGCGGTCGATGGTGACGGTGCGGGCGCTGTGGAAGGTGGGGGTGGCGTATCCGGCGGTGACCGAACGGTGGATGTCGTTGCGTGTGGTGTAGAAGGCGGAGTGGCTTGAGGCTCCGCTTGGGGCAAGGGCCAGTGAGCGGCGGCGTCCGGCGGCGTCGGTGAGGGGGCCGAGGTCTACGCCGCCGCCACGGCCATTCCATGCGGGTCGTGACGCGGTGCTGTGGGGGTGCGGTGCGGCGCAGCCTTCTGTGAGTAGAAGGGCTGTTGTGAGCAGGGCGAAAACAGTTGAAAAACGAAGGGTGCGGGAAGTACGGGCCATGGGGCAAGGGTGCTGCAACTTTGAGATGAATCGGCGGAGTTTTCCTTAACTTGTTTCTGTTTCATTGTTTGGGTGCGTTTTGGCTGGTGTTGGGTGGCGTGGGTTTGCTAGGGATGTGGTCTCGACACCACAGAAAACGGCTCCTGACCCCTTTTTTAAAAGGGGTCAGGA
>JAZGFZ010000259.1:0-6528 GCA_036480015.1 Algisphaera sp.
GGATCAGTTCCCAATAAATGCAACTGCCGCGTACACCGCGAGATAACGTGATAGCAAGTGCACTCCGAAAGATCAATAAGATTCCGACGGTTCATACGAGCCATGGGGTGTTCCTAACCAATGAGAAGAAGGGCCATCAGAGTGTAGCAGATCCCCAGAAGCGGGGCCAGCCCCCTGAGATTCTCCTGAGATTCTGAGATTCCCCTAGCGATTTCCCAGATGCTTCTACTAATGACTAATGATGTCCTGACCCCAGATGCTTCCCCCTCCACCTCAATAAAAATGAAGCAACCCCAGAAACAACACACCATTGAATCGTCCCAAGAGTTAAGAGTGCGACTAAATACTCCATGTCCGTTGGATCGCCTACTCCGCCAAACCTAAAACCAAACAACCATATCGAAACCCCCAAAACAGGCCAATCAAGAATCATTGGAAGCACCCACAACATCCTTGCTTCACCAGAAGAAGCTTGATCCGATGTTACAATCAAGAACACCCAAACAACCAATGCCGCATGTAACAAGACAACAATACACCCCGCCAATAAAGCTTTTTTTATTGATGGCCTTATCACTGGCATCCGGTTGTGCCTCCTGTAGCGTGAACAGCATTCCCGTAATTAGCCCAAAAATGACAGTTGCTTCCAGTTCCGCCAAACGTGGAATTTGTAAGAATACAGTCCATTTCCGCAATCGGATTGTTGCATTTCCTCTCTTTAATACTCGGGCAGACCTTGACTTCTCGACAAGATCCAGTAGCAAGTGACTCGCGAGGAATCGGATCTCCCGCCCGAGTCGGGCGCATAATTTGCGCCCCCGTTTCCGGGTCATTTTGACCTGTAGGAGTCTTTGCTTGCTTTCCATAACAATCCCTATTCGGCTCTCCACAGTAAATATAGCTATGACCAGACTCAAGTAGGGGAGGGGTTATACAAGTTAAAAGGCCAGTAATAGTCATAAGACAAGTCGAATCGATCGCTAAACAGAAATAAGGTCTGACCCCATTTTGGGCGGTGGTGAAACTCACGCCACTCATGGTACCGCCGGTGGTGGCCGAAGCAAGGTTTTTGTTGGCGTCGTGCGAAGAACGCGTGTAAGAAGTCTGTCGTCGGCCCGAGCCAGCAGGCCAGATGGCAAGGAGGTCGAAGCAGTCGGCCCCCGCTGCGGGCCGACGATGCAGACCGACGCAGCTCAACCAATCCGCCAGACAGGCTTTCTCTTGCACACTTAAACTCCATCCATGTCCTCAACACCACCTCCCGCCATCCCCAACGCCTTTTCAGACCCCTCACCCGACCATCACGTGCCGCCCAAGGCGGGCACGTTTGGCATGGTTCTTTTTTTGGCCTCACTGGTCATGCTTTTTGGTTCGCTCATGCTGGGCTATGTGCTGATTCGCATTCAACAAACCCGCGACATCATCAACCCTGCAACCAAAGAAGTTCTTCCTGCAAACGCTCCGCCGCTGGGCTCACTTCACCTGCCTTGGGGTTTGTGGCTTAGCACATTCATTATTCTTGCCAGCAGCGCCGCCATGCACAGGGCTCTCAAAAACATTCAACGTGAACGCCAAGGCCCATTCCGCAAAAACCTTGTGCTCACACTGGTTTTGTCGGGTCTTTTTCTTCTCGTTCAAGCCCCCAGCCTTGGCGGGCTCATGTATGACCACTTCCAAGCCGACACCGGCCACGCGCTGCTGGGCCTTATCTTCTTTCTTATCCTCACCCATGCCCTGCATGTCATCGGCGGCATCATTCCCCTTGCGGTCGTCACCCGAAACGCCCATCAAGGCCACTACGACCACGAATCCCACGGCCCCGTCAAATACCTGGCCATGTATTGGCATTTTCTCGACATCGTGTGGATGGTGATGTTTGGTGTTTTGCTGTTCACACGCTAAATCTCTCCCCTCACGCCCACGACATCCGCCTCCACGCCCTTCAAAAGCTCTTTGATCTCCTAAAAAGGCGTTTCACCCCCCTTTTCACGCTTTTTGATTCGCAAACCAACCTTTCACAACGTAGTCTTACCCGCTGGGTTTCTAGATCGTTTATCTCGGTCTTCTGCCCCTTTTTTATGTCGAGAAAGAGAAACATTCATGCCCCAATCCACTTTATTTCATGTTGCCGCAGGTGCTGCACTTGCTTGCTGTACCACTTTGGCATCTGCCGATCTTCTGGTCAACGATTCCATTGGCTCCCAAATCGCCATCAGTGGCTCCACCTCACTCGACGGCGTGGCCTTTAACAGCTATGCCCCCAGCCCCATGACCAGCAGTGTGTTTGGAGCACTGGGCATTCCCGCCAATGATCCTACGGTCGGCCCCACCTACACCGACTACACCTATTCATACGACGACACAACCTTTGCCGACTCATCGGCAGACAGCTACGCCTCGGCCACCACAGAACGTCACAACAATGGCGTGTCCTTACATTCAAGAGCGGGCTATTCCACGTTTCTTTCTGACGCCCCGGCCACCGCAAGTGCTCAAGCTTCCGCAAGCTCAACCTCAACCTACACGTTTAGCTTGGATCAATCGAGCGACTACAACTTGACCGCGTATGCCTTCGACGATGTTAGTCAAGGCCCTTGGGAACTCAAAGTTGAGCTTTTCGACACCCTCAGCCTCGCCACTCCCATTATCTCCAACACCTACAGTTTTTACACCAACGGCGCAACCGAAACCAGCACGCTGCTCGCAGGCGATTACACACTCCAAGTAAGCCTCAGTGGAAACGGCATTTCCAACATCAACCAACTTGCAGAAAACAATGTCTTCTTACAATCAACGGTGAACTTTGACCTTGTGCCCGAACCCGCCAGCCTCACCCTTGCCATGGTCGGGCTGGGCATGATCGCAGGACGCCGCCGCCGAGCCTGATTGTGGGGGCCACCCTTTGGCCGCTTTCATAAAGAACAACGCCCGTCGTGCTCTTTAATAAAACCCCAACGCTTCATTCCATTGCATTTCCACCGCAGGCCCTGCGTAACCTGGATAAAGCCGGTAAAACCGATCAAGCGCCCGAGCCAAATCGTTGCCGCCCGCCAAAGGGGATAACGCGTTCTCAAGCTCGGGATAAAACGTGTCTCGCACGGCATCAACGGGGCCCTGCGTGGGGGCTGGCTTTAAATCCAAATTGTGATTGGCCCGGGCTTGGTCGTCGTGCCAATGCTCAACATTCACCACATGATCCGTAAAACGCCAGTCGCCATCCAATCGGATGTGGCGACCCACCGAAACACCGCTGGTGATCTGTGTCCACAGTGGAACCGTTGCAACATGCTGCACCGTCACCCGCCCTGTCACCCCGCTGGGCAGCCGATCGGCATACGCCCGCGCCAAAGATTCCGCCTCAAACGATACGCTGCCAGCCGCCGTTGCCCATGCTTCACTTGGCTCACTGGGATAGCCACTCGAGATATCCGCATCAACGTCAGCCGATCCTTCTGCCGCTGATGCACCCGACAATCCCACAAAAAAACTTTCTTTGATTTCTGCGTTCGATCCTGTGGGAGCGGGCTGCGGCCCCGGCGCTTTTGCAGCGGCGCGCCACGCCACATACCGACTCGCAATGGCCGCCCGCTCATGGCGCTGCATCGCCCCGCCAAGATAAAACAACAATGCCAGCAAAGCCAAAATCAACGGCAACACCAACACCGCTTCAATCATGGCCGTGCCGCGACAACGGCAAAGGGCGAGTTGCCTTAGCCTCTTCGCATCAATCTTTTTTGCGGTGTCATCTAACATTTCAGTGCTCCAGCAACTCCGGGGCCCATGGCGCAACCGCCTTTAAATAATCCCCCACCCGATTCAAATCGCCTTCAATCAGCCACGGGAACGACCCCGAAGGTGGCCGATCATCCAAAGATCGAGCCCAGTCGTCTAAATCTTCAACAGGTTGCAATTGGGCATGCCACATCTGTGTCCACAAATCCCACGAGTGATTGTTAAACACATGGGCCTGAGCCACAGCCACCGAATCGGCGTCGGGTCGCGTGCCATCAAAGGCCCGCGCCCACAACGCTGCTCGTTTCGGACGATGCGCCACCCCCAGCACCTGCAACGCGGCATCACCGCGTTGCGGCGCTTCATCTTTCACAAAGTTCACCGGCCCAGGCAGCGCGGCTCGCTCACTGCCAATGAAGTTGTTGGGGTTACGCACCGCCACCTCTTGCCCCACATTAATGCCCACAAACACGGCGTATAAAAATTGATGCGCCTGCGTTTGCACGCCTTGGTCATCCTCCGATGTTTCAATTCGCTCGTCTTTCCATAAATACGGCACCTGCCGAGCCGAGGGTGGCAAGCTGCGATAGCCCGGCAATCGACTTAGTCCCCACCCCTCAAGCTCCGGCGTGCCCTGCACACCGCCCACATCACGTCGCTCGTAAATAAAATTCACATACAACGTGTACGCCACCGAAGGCGTTCCCGCTTGCGCAATGGCCGCTGCTGTATCAAAATCCGTCACCCATTCAGGATCACGCACCACATTGGCAGGCGCCGTTCCCGGAAACAACGCGTTGATTTTTCGATCGCTAATGAATTGAATCCGCCGCCGCCACAAACTCGGTACCAACGGTCGCTCGGGATCAAACGTCAATGCGCCAGGATAATACTGCCCCGTGCTAGGGCCTTCGCCCACGCCCAGCCGCATCGCCGCACCACGGATATAACGATACGTGCCCCATGTGGCATAGCCCGTCACCGTGCGCGATTCGGTTTCCGTCAATGGCGGCGTGGGAACCCCCGTGTCCAACGAAAAACCTTGGGTCAGCGTCACCGGCCGATCACGCAATGTCGTATCAAACACCGGAATACGCCAACCAAACAACACATCAAACGGCCCACGGTTGGTGATTTTATCGTCTTGCTCAAGCGGCAAAAGCCCATCAACCACCGGACCACGAAACGCCTCAAAATCATTTTGTTCCACTGCCATGGCATCGCCCGCCAACAACGGCAACGCAAAACCTCCACTCGCCGAGTCCCCCATTTGATTCACCCGCGCCGCCGTGTGTGCATGACTTTGCACCCCCACAGCCAACTGAGACAGGGTCGCCTCACTCAACTCACCCAGCCCCACAATGGCCTCCCACAATTTTCCGCGAGATCCATCCGGAGCCGCAAAATGAGTCATCGCCGCCACGTCATACCCCGACCCATTCAACGCAACGTCCACCTCTGCCAACATGTCCACTTGCCGAGACACCGTGTCTCGGGCCAACACAAGTCCCTCATGCACATAAGCATCGGGCCCCACGCCCGCCACCAACTGACGATCAAGCGCTTTCAGCACCGCCTGCTGGTCTTCATGGGTGTAGGCCACCGCTTGGGGCACCGCGTCCAACACATTAACCAACGCCAGCAACCGCGCGGCCTCCACATTGTTCATCGCCACGGTGTTAAACCCCCGCGCAATCGCGCCCGCCGAAGCCACCGCCGTTGCATCCGCCGCATTTTGCGTCTCAATGCGCTGGGTTAAATGCTGCCCCACGTTAAACACATAAAACACAGTGGAGGCCAGAAGCACCAGCGCTAAAAGCGTGACCACCATGATGGCGCCGCGATTGCGGCAGTGTCGTCGAAGGGGCTGAGGGACTAAGGGGCTAAGGGGCTGAGTAAAAAGGCAAAAATCCCCGCCACATTCTTGCCGTGCGCGCGACCTCTGGAGCGGCCTTTTCACAGACAAGCCCTGCACCTCTTTGGCCTCTTCACCGCCCATCATCACGGACTCCTCTCAATCCCCGGCGCTTCAGGCAAATTCACGTCATACCCCTCTAGCGTCAACGTGCAACGCGCTCCAATGCGTGTGTAGGGCGCACTTCCACCGCTCACCGCATGAGAGCCCTCTGAAAACAACTGTCCCGCAAATGGAATCGACAAATGCAAGTCATGGATCACCTCCACCGTCACCGGCGACTTGGGCCCCATTGCCCACGACTCGCCGGGCGTCAACGGTTCATAAACCACCCCCGATTCCGATTCCTCAACCCTAAAAAAACGCACCCGCGTGTGCGCCGTGGCATAGGCCACACGCGACGCCACTTTGGTTTCCACCCATCGCGGCGCCGACTGCCCCGCCGCTGAAAACAATGTCGCCGCCGCATCGGCCAACGACTCCCCCGCATTGCCACCCCCCGCCCCCGGACCCGACACCGGCGCCATCGCCAACGCCGAAGCCCGCAAGGCCGAAGCATAAGACGCGTCCCCCTCATCCATTCGCAACACCCCGCCGCCGCCCCGCGCCTCGGTCGGCGCCTGAACCACCACCGCCCGCGCCGCCGCATACGCCGCATAATGAATAAACAAATTGCCACTCAATGCCAGCATGCTCTGAAGCACAATCAACACCGCCCCCAACGCCACAGGCAACACCAACACAAACTCCAGCGTCGCCGTTCCCGAATCACCACGCCACCGCCCCCATGCCCCACGTGGATCAAGCATCACCCCGCCCGACCCACGCGCCAACCCCCGCAACGCAATCGCCAACACCCCACCCCCCACCGCCAACGTCAC
>JAZGFZ010000260.1:0-2136 GCA_036480015.1 Algisphaera sp.
TGCGGGCAAGGCTCACGACGCTCAAGCTTTTGTGAACGATCTGATCGGCCGGTACAACCGCGAGCCAAAAACACAGGCCGAAACTGAAGCGATACTGCTGGCTGCCGAGCAGCGTGGTTTTGTTCGATTCGAGAGCACCCAGACGGCGAAGGATGACACACTTTCGACTCTCAAAAAGCGGCTCCGCGACCGAGGCGTATGAGCCTTTTTCTCAATTATTCAAACCAAGTCCGATCACACTTGGCTGATGCTGCCCAGTACATCATCGAACAAGGTCAAACCGCTGCCGGGTACCGCTTGGTCGATCGGTTCTATGAACTCTGTGACACGATCGCCGACAACCCAGACAGTAGGAAAGAGATTTGAAACCGACAACCACGAGCTTACCGCCCGTGGCATACGGCGATTGCCGATCAAAGGCTATGGGTATCTGCTCTATTACCGCCACGACGAGGCGACCGTTTACATTCTCAGCCTCGTCCACGGCAGCCAAGACCAACCAACGATTGAAAAAAAGCTAGATCAATAATCCGTCATGAACAACGAGCCTTTGAGTGAAGGAAATCGAGGCGGAATCACGAGGCGGAATCGTGGCGAAATCGTGGGGTACGGCCCTAAAATCATTCATCTACAAAATTCTTGCCGTGAAAATCGACCTCTTGGGCGATTCCCAGGCCTTCATCCCGCACACACCAACCGTGTGGCCAATGCGGGGTAGACACCCACGGCGTGCGCCCGCGCCACCCGCACCAAGGCGTCGTTGTTTTCAAAACGAATCAAAGCCTCTAATCGCTCGAGTGCTTTGTCTTCACCCAACGATTCCAAATACGCTCGCATCACGGTGCTGTCACCACTCAGCTTGGCTGCCACCACGTGGCGAACAAACGCGCCGGTGAGCGTTAGCGTGCAGCCGCCATCGCGGGCCAGCATGGCGTCGTGCGCGGCATCGGCCAGTTGAAGGTAGGTGCGCGGCGGACGCGACGCATCGGCAAGCGCGGGGGCGTTGGCGTCTAGCGTGCCTTCAAAAACACGATCGTAAATGCGCGTCGCGGCATTGGATCGGCAATAGCTGGCCACACGCAAGGCTGAAGGCAGGCGGCGATCTTCGGGCAAGCGGCGCACCCACGTTAGATAACGCTTGGTTTCTGCATCGTCATGCAATGCTTCGGCCCGCTCTGCCAAACGCAGCATTTCTGCCACATATAAATCGGTTTGAATGAGCGATCGACCTGCGACCAGCACATTCAATTGCGCCATCACACCCGGCAATGAATCCACCCCCAACAAACAGGCCACCACACGCCCGCCGTGCATGACCAAGTTCACATCGGACTCGGCCCCTGCATCGGCGCCCATGCCACACGCTGACGACTCGGCCAAGGCAACCAACAACCGTCGCAAGTGCGGCTCCACACGGTCCGGCTCGCCCCCGTCATCAACGGCTCGACGGCACACCGCATCACGCACATAGGTCAAAAAGCGCCCTTCAAGATCATCGGCCAAGGCCGACACATCGCCGGGGATGCCTTCGCCAAAATCCCGATCAATCACGCGACCTGCCGCAGCACGCACCACCGTGAGCACCTCGGTGCCCAATGCTCGGCGGCGCATCGCAGCGTCGGACGATGAATCACGACGCGCCAATTCATCAAAGGCTTCTCGCAATTGTTTTTCTAAATCGCGAAGCCCTTCGCGCACCGGTTTGGCCGAAGGCTCTGACGCAATCGCGGCAGCGCTTGCCGACTTCACTTGTTTAGACCGCGCGGCCCGCAGTTGGTTTACCGCCGTTTGCACCCGACGCGGCGAAAGCTCCACACCGGTGACCTGCTTGATTTCCTGGGCCATGGCGGCAAAGTTCACCCGCTCAATATCAGGGCCAGGTCGCAAGCAACGATCCAGAACCCCATCAAGGTTTCCGCCGGCTTCATCGTGAGCCACCACAGCGGCCAACCATGCCAACACCGCCGCTGCGGCATCGCGCACGTTTTTGCGCACTGCATCTATTTCATCTTCGGCCCGGACCACCACGCGAATGCCTGCGTCCACCACATCGGGCTTGTGCTCATGAATCGCGCGGGCTTCGGCGGTGGCCTGCAACACGTCACCATCCATAAAGACAGTGCGCCATCGCTTGCG
>JAZGFZ010000261.1:0-5583 GCA_036480015.1 Algisphaera sp.
ACGTGTCACTTCAAAAAGAGCCTCTCCACCTGGCACTGAATATCGCACGCATGCCAAAGAGCAAAAGTGTTCTTGTTGTCTTTCTTGTCTTCCTTGGCGTCTGAAAAGGAAAGATGCGGCAAAAGCAAGCGCATCTATTGCGTCGCTCATGCTCCGCGACGGCCCTGCGTCTTGGCGTAAAATCTCTTGCCTTAATACCTTTTTTTGAGCCTTTGAAACTTCGTGTTTTGCCTTGGGGTATTGGTTTTCGTTGGACTTTCTAAGGCGGCTGATTTAATGGCGTGTGGATGTTGATAGGTGGGGCGGGTATCCTGCGGGTGTTCCCTTTTGTCCTTCTTTAGAGTAGAAACGGCCCCATGGCTTCTGATTCAGACCCTGCTTCTGCTTTTGATGACGGACGGGATCTGGCGCCTGACGCGTTGCAGTCGGATCAGGAGTTTGCGGGTTTTGGTGAGTTGGCGCGTTATTTGGGGTTGTCGAGTCCGCAGGAGCCGCAGGATGATGATTGGGGGGCGGCGGTGAGTCGTTACCGGCATCTTTGGGCCGATGCGGCGAAGCCGGAGGATTATGCGGCTTTGCGGGCTCATGATTATGCGGTGCCGGGTGACTCGGGGGCGGTTCCTGTGGCGGTTGAGACGCGGGCGCGTGAGTTGCATGAGGCGTGGTTTCGCAAGCGTTCGGGTGGGCGACGGGGCGGACGGCGGGGCGGGGGCAAGGGCCGGGGTCGCGGGGGCGATGTGGGCGAGCCGGTGGATTTTCAAAAAGAAGTGGGCGATTTGTTGGAGGCTTTGGGGGTGGATTCCTCCACTTACACGCTGACGGCGTGGCGGGCTGTTTTTAAATCAGATCCGGAGCTTGAGTTTCCGCCGTTGCCTGAGGGGTATGGGTTTAAGGGCGGGGTGGCGCGTAAGGCGTTGGCTCATGCCCTTGAGTTGAATGTTTCGACTGCGGCGGTGCGTGACATTGATCTTTTACGCATGGACGGCACGCCGCCAGATGAAGACCAGCGGTTGGGTGAGCGTTACATGACCGATGATTTGGTGAATGGCGATTTTGGTGTGGAGGTGGTGGTTTACCGGCGTGATTATTTGAACACGCGCGAAATCACGATGAATGAATTGCTTTTTGTGGGGGAAGAAATCATTGTGTCGCTTCCGGCGTTGCTGGCCACTTTGGGGGCGGTGATTCGCATTACGCAAAGTCAGCTCAATCGCAACCGTGGCAAGGTGCATCCGGTGGTGGGTTGCAAGGCCATGCGTTTTGCGGCGGTTCTTAAGCAAGAAGGGCGCGATCCGCTGATTGATCGTTTTCGTGTTCATGATCGTCGAACCCGCCGTGCGTTTGACTTTTATTTTGCACTTCAATTAAGCCGATCGCTTGAGGCGGGGCCTGCATTGGCCGAGCAATATGTGGCGTATGCACGCACGTGGGGATTTGTCACGCGGGCGGGGCTTAAAGAGGACGTCACGGCAGCGGATGCGGCTCGCATTTTGAAGCGACGGTTGGCGCGGTTTCATTTGCCGTTCCCTGAGGAGTTGTAAGCGTGGCTCGCAAACATCCTCAAGTTCAAGAAGTGAGTTATGGCTTGTACGAACGGTTTGATCCTGAGTCTAAGGCGCTGCCGAAGTTGCAATCGTTTTCAACCACGGTGCCGGTTGAGGTGGGGCAAGAGTTTGGCTATGTGCTGCGCATTCGCCACGGGCGCGGGCTGCGGATTGAATTTGAAATTGCCCATCCAGATGTGCCCGGAGACGACGGCGCGGTGATGGCGCCGTTTTGTGGCGAGCAGTTTGTGCGCACCAGTGACTTCAACTTTTTTTTGGGTGATGCGTTGTGGGAGCCGCTGGAGGCCATGTTGGGCGAGTGGACGCTGACGACCCGCCTTGAGGACAAAGTGGTCGCCAAACGAACTTTTGAGGTGCGGCGCCCTGAAATCTTGCAGGGGTGGGATGCGTTGCCCGTGCAATAGCAGGCGAATAGTCGGAACAACAGAAAGAAACGGTTTGCGGCGGGGTGTGGGCAGGTGCGTGGGGGGATGGGCAGGGAGTTTTGCGTAAGAAAAACTGGTTTAGAAGGCCTTGCTTGGTTTATCCTTGATAGACTTGAGGGGTTGGAAAAGGCGGTTTTGCATTTGCAGCTGTGTTTGTTTCCTTTTTTGTGTCGTACAGATTCGTTTTAATTGTGCCCTGGCCTGTGGGCTTTTTGTTTTTGGAAAACATCTGTTTTTTTGTCTCCCCTGTCTGGAAGGATTTATTATGTCGACTGCTGCCCCCTCTATGATTCCGAGTTCGATTCAGCCTTTTTTAAGCGCCCCTAAAAAACTGTTGATTAACGGTCAGTGGCAGGCTGCGAAAAGTGGCAAAACCCTTGATGTGTTTAACCCTGCTTCCGATGAAGTGGTGGCCCAAGTGGCCGCTGGGGATGCGGCGGACATTGATTTGGCGGTGAAGGCGGCGCGGCAAGCCTTTGACACTGGGCCGTGGTCGAAGATGACGGCATCGGAACGGGGTCGGTTGATTTGGAAAATTGGTGACTTGATCGAGCAAAATGCCGACGAGTTGGCGAACCTTGAAACCTTGGACAACGGCAAGCCTTTTGGGGTGGCCAAGGCGGCGGATGTGGCGTTGGCGGCAGACATGTTTCGTTACATGGCGGGCTGGGCAACCAAAATTGAAGGCAACACCATTCCGTTGAATGTGCCTTATATGCCCGGCAGCCAGTTTCAGGCCTTTACGTTGAAGGAACCTGTGGGTGTGGTGGGGCAAATTATTCCTTGGAACTTTCCATTGCTGATGGCGGCTTGGAAATTGGGCCCTGCGTTGGCATGCGGCTGCACGGTGGTGCTTAAGCCTGCCGAGCAAACACCGCTTTCGGCCATTCGTTTGGGTGAGCTGATTCAAGAAGCCGGTTTGCCTGAAGGCGTGGTCAACATTGTGACAGGCTTTGGCGAAACCGCCGGAGCGGCCATTGCCGCGCACGATGGCGTGGACAAGGTTGCCTTTACCGGTTCGACTGAAGTGGGCAAGCTGATTGTTCATGCGGCCACAGGCAACTTGAAAAAGGTGAGCTTGGAGCTGGGTGGCAAGAGCCCCAACGTGGTGTACGACGACGCCGATCTTGAAACGGCGATTGCCGGTGCGGCCGATGCGATCTTCTTTAACCAAGGTCAGGTGTGCAGTGCGGGTTCACGTCTTTATGTTCAAAAAGGCATCTACGAAGAAGTGGTTGCGGGGGTGAGTGAAATTGCCAAGAACATGAAGGTGGGCGATGGTTTTGACGCATCAACCCAAATGGGACCTTTGGTTTCACGCGAACAGTTTGAGCGCGTGACGGGTTATTTGAAGGCCGGAACCGATGCGGGTGCCCAAGCCAGCGCTGGCGGCGGTTCCATTGATCGTCCTGGTTATTTTGTGCAGCCCACGGTGTTGAAAGATGCAACCCACGATATGTCGGTGGTGCAAGAAGAAATTTTCGGCCCTGTGGTTGCGGCCATGTCTTTTAAAGATGACTCGGAGTTGGTGGGACGCGCGAACGATTCGAGCTATGGCCTTGCGGCGGGTATTTGGACGCGTGATATTTCGAAGGCCCACCGGTTGGCCAAGTCGATCCAGGCTGGCACGGTGTGGGTGAATTGCTACAGCATCTTTGATGCGGCGCTTCCGTTTGGTGGCTACAAGCAATCGGGCTGGGGCCGCGAAATGGGCCACGCTGCATTGGACAGTTATCTGCAGACCAAGTCGGTTTGTATCCACCTGTAAGAGGTGTGTGAGTCTCGATGGCGAGACGACGCGTTTTTTCTTGTATGAAGGCACGGCGCTTGGCGCCGTGCCTTTTTTTTTGGGGTTTTTAAGGTGGGGTTGCGGCGTCGTAAAACCGGGGCTAATCTATTGAGATAGAATCGCAATATCAAGAATGTGTTTTTGTGATCTTGGTATTGCTCCCTTGGTTTAGACCCGCTGGACCCGTCAAATGAACACGTCTGATGTGAATGCCGCAAACACGCCCCTTGGCGATTCGCCGTTGGATCCGCATGCGCCGGGGTGTTTGGATTTGGAATCGCGGGCGCTTTCGTCGTTGGTGCCGGGGCGGGTGGCGGTGATTGCATCGGTGGATGAGGGCCATGAGCATGCCAACCGGCTTAAGGCGTTGGGTTTGTGTGTGGGGAGAAAGCTTCAGGTGGTGAAGACGGGGGATCCGTTGATTGTGCGGGTGTTGGGATCGCGGTTGGGGCTTTCAGCTCGACTGGCGGATCGGGTGTTTGTGACGCCGTGTTCAGAGAGTCATGTGGCAGATTGTGCGGGGAATGAAAGCACGACGACGGGCAAAGAGGTGGTGTCTTGAGTGCGAAGCCTTTTAGTCTTCCTCAGGCGCCGCGGCTTGGGCGGCGGGCGTCGTCGGCACCGGGGACGCCTTATCGCGTGGCGCTGGTGGGCAATCCCAATGCAGGCAAAACGACGTTGTTTAATGCGTTGACGGGCCTTCGGGCTAAAACGTCAAACTATGCGGGCACCACGGTAGAGCGGCGGCAGGGGCGGGTGACGTTGGATCAGGGCCCAGTGACGTTGATTGATTTGCCGGGGTTGTATGCGTTGGATGCGGCAACGCCTGAAGAGCGTGTGGCGCGTGATGTGTTGTTGGGGCGGCGCGACGCAGACCCGATGCCCGATGCGGTGGTGTTGGTGTTGGATGCGACCAACCTAGATCGCAATTTGTTTTTGGCTTCGCAAGTATTGCCTTTGGGCTTGCCGGCGGTGGCGGCGTTGACGATGACTGACCAAGCCCGCAAGGTGGGCATTGAATTGGATTTGCCGAAGCTGTCGACGGAGTTGGGGTGCCCGGTGGTGCCGGTGCACGCGCCGCGCGGCGAGGGTATTGAGGCTTTGCGCAGCGCGATGGCGGGGTTGGCTGCGGCGCCCCATGCCCCCAAGGTGTCAGAGGCGTTGGCGGGCTGCACCACTTGTTCGGGTTGCCCATTTTCGGCCCGCTATGACTGGGCGGAGCAAGTGGGGGCGGGTTGCGTGACGCATCCTGGCGAAGCATTGGGGCAAACCACTGAGCGATTGGACCGTGTGCTGACACACAAGCGTGTGGGTGTGCTGTTGTTTGCGGCGGTGATGCTGTTTGTATTTTGGCTGATTTTTTCGATTGCGCAATACCCCATGGGGTGGATTGAATCGTTGTTTGGCACGGTGGGGGGCTGGGTGGATGTGGTGCTGCCTGCGGGGGAACCCGGCGGGGTGATGCAAGATGTTCACTCGTTGGTGGTGGATGGGATTATTGGCGGGGTGGGCGGAATGTTGGTGTTTTTGCCGCAGATTGCCATTTTGTTTTTCTTTATCGCGCTGTTGGAAGACTCGGGCTATATGGCGCGGGCTGCATTTGTGATGGATCGGCTGATGCATCGCGTGGGGTTGCCGGGCAAAAGTTTTGTGCCGCTGTTGAGTGCCCATGCGTGTGCGCTGCCGGCGATTATGGCCGCGCGAACCATTGAAAACCGACGTGACCGCTTGGCGACCATTTTGGTGGCGCCTTTGATGAGTTGTTCGGCTCGGGTGCCGGTGTATGCGTTGTTGGTGGCGCTTT
>JAZGFZ010000262.1:0-6258 GCA_036480015.1 Algisphaera sp.
AAATCAGATCAGATCAGATCGCTCAGGATAATTTCGCGGATACACATCCGCCTCAATGGATTCCAACATCATCGCTGGCGCATCAGAAGCCGATGCAAGAATGGCCTGACTTCCCACCACCACAATCTCCGTGTCATCGGCAATCATCGCCGAAGCTCGAATCACATGCTCAAGTTGATGCAACTTCATGGGTTTTCCCCTTGGTCCACCACCGCAATAACAGCCCATCGCTCCCGCGCAGACAAAACCCCTGCAAACGGCGAGTTTTGACGCAATTCGCGTTGCGATTCATCATCCTGCGTCAACACTTTTTCAATCGCGATCCAAGGCCCCGCCAACAGTTGCTCCCACCGGTTCACATAAACCCGATGCATCGTTCCCGCTGCGGCCCACCGTCGCAACCGCTCCTGCGCCTCGCCCACAAGCTCTGGCTGCTCCCGCACCCGCTGAGAGCCACCACCTGGTGCAGCGCCAAGCTAATTCGGTTCGCCCGCGTATGCGGATGAACGACTTCTTCGTCATGACAAAAAGGAGTACGCATCACCTAAAGGGTATCCCACACTTAAAACAAACGCCTCAAAACCTTAAACGACTATTCAAAAACCAGCGTCATCACCAACAACGCCGGATCCGGCAAGCGCAACGGTTGACCATAACGCCTCGCCATGCCTGCGGGATCTTGACCCGCAATCCACGTGCGGGCAATGATTTCTGGGGCAGTTAAAAAAGACAACGCCCCTTGCTCGCGGCGCTCACACGGATACGTGGGCGACTTCAAATCCTCTTCCAAATAATACCCCAGCCAATCGGCTCGTCGGTGTTGCGACAACGCCTTTTCATCCCACGCATCCAAAACAACCTGCAAAGCCTTTAAATCGCCGTGGCCGCGCAAAAGCGCCGCCCCTTGCGCAAAATGCGTTGGAAAATAATACAAGTTTTTAGACTTCACCGTCAACGGCGTCAGCCCGCCTTCGTCACTCAACATCGTCGCCCCAAAATGCGGCCCGCCCTGATCGTCCGCCACCCACCCCATTCGACGCGCGTGATCCACTTGAGCATGCAAAGCCAAATACGTGATGGCCGTGCGAACCACAAGCTGCGTAACCTCTTGGGCCCCTGGTTCATCGCCTTCAAGCTGTCGCAATTGACGCTCGGCCAGTAAACCCTCCATGCCGTTTAGCAAACAATTGGCATTCACAAACACCCCGCGTGCATCGGTCCACGTCGCCCCCATGGCCCAATCCGAAAACACGGCAAAATACGCAACCAATGCCGCACGATCAGGCTTCAATGCTTTCGCAAGCGTTCGGCATGTTTGCGCCAAGCCCGCCTCTGCGCAAGTCGCCCCGCGAGCCAATCCCGAAAGGGTCAAGCCGTTGTACCAATCCGGGTCATACGCCACATCGCCCACTTCTTCAAAAAGCAGCGCGTCTTTGGCCCACGACCGGCCCAACGTGGGCTCTTCCACATGCACCAAACTTTCGCGAAACGCCTGAGCCGAAGGCGGCTCCAAAAAGGGGCGTAATTCTGTTTGCGTCGCCAAGTCCAAAGCATCCCACAAGGGCGCCCACACACGCAACATCATCATGCGATCCAGCGGCGCGCTGTCAGGCCGCCAAGAGTTGTCCCCCGGATACGCCAATTCTTCAGGCAATTCTGTCGCCTCGGCCACAGACCCTGTGGGTTTTAACGTGGCATTCATCCACCCCGTTGCCACTGTGCCCGCCCACGTATCACCAGGCGCAAGCACATACGGCCCGGCAGGTAAATTCAACAAATGCAAGGTTTTTGAAGACACCGCCAACAACGCATCGGCCTCTCCCGCTTGCCCCGCCTGACTTTGGCCAGATTGAGACGCCCCCACCCACGCCGCCCAACCCGGCGGCAACGGCGCCCACGCCGCGTCTGCAAACTGCTGCCCAAGCTGCAAACCCTCGGGCCTGTCCACCAACGTTTCGCAAGCCTGCAAAGGCGGCGCGTCAATCAAATCAAGCCACGCCGCCTGACGTGACGGGTCACGCGGCACATCGTTTTCATGCGCCAAATGTGCAATCAACACCTTCGCGCCCGGAGCCGACGCCCGCACCGTCCAGTGGGCATGACTGGTGATCTCAATGCCCGTGATGGGCCCCGACAACACCACCAAAAACATTGTGTTGGTTTTGGCCTTGCGAGCCAAAAGCAAACGCCGCCCCGCCAGTTCAGGCACGCCCTTCAAATCCCAGCGGGCGTCATCGGTTAACGACTCAATCTCAGAGGCATCGCATCCACCAAGCCACCGAAACGAAAGCGCCGTGCCCAACATCGAAAAACGCGGCCCCGGCAACGTGGTACGCAAATCGGCCACACACCCGCCCCCCTCCCACGTCCATGTTGTGGTGCGTCCCGTCCACGAGCGATCTTCATGCGTCAGCGCATACGCATCAGGCCGCTCAATCGCCAGCGCCGCGCCAGCCTGCTCCCCCATGCGATGAAAACAGCCCTCTTTCCAAAAAAGTGACCCCACCCGAACCTGGTCCACGCGCACCCCCGGCCGATACGCCCCCTGCGACCCCACACTCGTGGCGCCATCAAGCTTCGCAGTTCGAGACGACATCCACGAACCTTTCATTCAAAGAAAACAAGCATCGTCACACTCTTTCCGCCCTTTCTCTTTCTAAAAAGAAACAAGCGAAAAATTCTTTACGCCAAACCATTTTAAACAGCACAGAACGCCCCTGCCTTCCTTGGCGTCTTGGCGTAAAAACACCCGCCACGACACCCTTGTCGCAGTGGCAAAATCCCACCCCTCACCTCAAGCCTCAAATCACCGAGTCACCCTTACGTATGCCATTCACTTCACTCGTGTCCAACTGCACCAACGCTTCTTCTGGCGCCAAAGCCTTGGCCGCGTCAGGATCCACATAATCCGAGTGACAATTGGCCTTGCCGCTTTCATCGGCGGCCGTCAGCTTGCCCTTGGCCTTGCTTGCCAGCTTGTGGATTTCTTCAGGCGACAAATGCCCACGTTTTTCAAGAATCTCCTGCTGTTCAGGCGTCAACGCAGCACTCTTCACCGTCTTGCCACGCACAAATCCTTCGGCGGTGCCACTGGCCCACTCTTGAATTTCTTTGCTAATACGCACACTGCACCAATCGTGGCCACACATGGCGCAAAAATCGGTGTCCACATCCATGTCTTCATCATGAAACGCGCGTGCCGTGTCGCCGTCAAAAGCCAACTCGAAATGTTTTTCCCAGTTCAATGCAGCGCGAGCCCGGGTGAGATCATCATCCCAATCACGCGTGCCGGGAATGCCCAACGCAATATCCGCCGCATGGGCCGCAATTTTGTAAGCAATACAACCTTGCTTCACATCGTCTTTTTTCGGCAGCCCCACATGCTCTTTGGGCGTGACATAACACAACATGCTTGCACCGTGATACGCCGCATTGGTCGCACCAATACAACTGGTGATGTGGTCATAACCCGGAAACACATCGGTGACCAACGGCCCCAACACATAAAAAGGTGCGCCGTGGCAAATTTGCCGCTGGGCCTTCATGTTGAACTCAATTTGATCCAACGGCACATGCCCCGGCCCCTCCACCATCACCTGCACACCCATACGCCATGCCCGCTCGGTGAGCTTTCCAATTTCCACCAACTCCGCCAACTGCAATTCATCGGTGGCATCCGCCAATCCGCCGGGGCGACAACCATCACCAATACTAAACGTCACATCGTGCTCACGCATGATTGTGCAAATATCTTCCCACGCGGTGTTCATCAAGTTTTCTTTGTTATGAATCAACATCCACTTGGCCAGCAAACTGCCGCCGCGCGACACCAAGCCAATCAGCCGGTCTTTGGCCAACTTAATGTGTTCTTTCAAAAGCCCCGCATGAATGGTGAAATAATCCACCCCCTGCTCGGCCTGATGGCGACATTGATCCAGCACAATCTCAGTGCTCAGATCATCAATCTTGCGGCCAATGATCATCGCGTAAATTGGCACCGTGCCAATGGGCGTGGTGCTGTTTTTAATCAGCGCCTCACGGGTGGCATCCAAATCACCGCCGGTCGAAAGATCCATCACCGTGTCGCCGCCCCACCGCTCGGCCCATTTTAGTTTTTCAACTTCTTCGTCGGTGCTGCTCGACACCGGCGACGCACCCATGTTGGCATTCACCTTGGTCTTACTCGCCCGCCCAATCGCCATCGGATCAAGCTGATGCTTAAGGTGGTTTAGGTTTGCAGGAATCACCATGCGACCCGCCGCCACTTCGTCGCGCACTTGCTCCGCCGTCAAATGCGACTCGCGCTCGGCCACACGCGTCATCTGCGGTGTCACCGTGCCCATCCGCGCGTGCTCCAATTGCGTAATCGCCGTAAAACCCGCAGGTGGCGCCCATGCCCCCGCATGCTCATAGTTTTTATTGTCGCTGCACTCCCAATCGTCAGGCATAAAATCCCACGCCGTTTTGGTCGGCAGCCCCGGCATCGCCGGCGTGTTGGGCGATGAAAACGTCGCCGCACCCGCACGCCCAGACTTAATCACCGGCACATTGGCAAACGACCCAGGCGTGGTCACCCCTTCCGACGTGCCAGGGTTGCCCCCCACAGGCGGAAGCACATAACCCTTCGCCGCTTTGATTTCAGCAGGCGAGGGCGAATTTTCAGACGAATCTGTTGACGAAGCTGTTGACGAAGAGGTGGGTTGGATCATGGTTTTGCAACTCCGCATAAAGGCGGTGAAAGGCGAAAAAAAGCCACAAAACCATCCACACGCAACGCTGCGTATCAATGCAAGTGCTTCCCTACGCCAGAATTATCCGGTTCAGGTTCAACGGGTGCGTCTCAAGCCACAAGCAGACCGTCCCGCCGTGGCCGCCCCGAGCTCCCCCATTCTAGCAGGGTGGAGCTTCGGCAGAAACAAAGGGCACAAGCACCGCAAGCTGAAAACCCAACGCATAAGCAAGCCCCCCTTTGCCTTTTCTTTGCGGACTTTGCGCCTTTGCGTGAGATCTTGCCTTGAATCATCTAAAAAGAAAACCAAGTGGTACGGCCCTGAAATGCCCCGTCATTCCCTTTCTGTCGTTTCCGCTGCTTCCGATTCAGATGGTTTGGCCATAGAGATATTCTTCGAGTGCGGCGATTTTGCACTCTTGGCCGTTAAGGTCCCAAGCGTTGACGTCGCCGATCGAGATCATCCCCAATAACTTGCCTTCTTCGTTAAGTACCGGCAAGTGGCGGATACGGCGAGCCATAAAAATAGTGCGTGATTCATCAAGCTCCGTTTCAGGCCGACAAGTCACGATGTCGCGGGTCATCACCGAAGCCACAAACGTTTTTGCAGGGTCTTGACGATCTGCGACAATTCTCTGAAGCACATCACGTTCCGTAAAAATGCCACAAACCCGGCCGTTTTCAACCACCACCAAGGCTCCGATCTTGTGCTTGTTCATCAACACCGATGCTTCGAGCGCACTGGACTGGGGCGTTATCGTCAACACCTGCGAACCTTTGCGAGAAATAACCGCTTGCACACTGGGCATGAAAAAAACCTTTCGGCGAGTCAGGTAGAACCATCTTCCTTCTGGACCGCGTATTAGAAACACATCCAAAAGAAAAAAACAGAAACCTGAAACGACCGGCTGAAAAATCAGCCATGGAATGAATTCAAAGGAGTCAATAAGTCCACTCTACCACCTCCCCCCAGCTTTTTGCAAGGTTTTTTTAGTGTGTTGAAAGTAGGGTTGTCCACAGAGGCCCTGCTTCAGGGCCAAGCCCTAGGCTTTACTTTTTCACAACCGCTCACACGTTTTTGGAAGCCATGGCCACATCCCCCACCGGCAACCATTCCAACACCCGTTGAATCATGCGGTCCCAATAGCCCCATTCGTGCGACTCGCCTGCGTGTTCTTCGTAGGTCACGTTGAGTCCCAGCTCGAGCGCATGATTGCGAAACGTTAGGCCGTTTTCATAAATAAAATCGTCTTTCCCGCAACACTGGTAAAGCGGCATTTTTGCGTGGGGCCCCGCAGCCATCTGCATTGCCATCGCGAACAAATCTGATGCAGCGCCTGCAGTTTGAGGGGGATTGCCAAATATTCGCCCCCATTCTTCTTGTCGTTCAGCCGACGCTTCGCGGGAAAAGGCGATGGGGTCGAGCGCACCTGACAACGAGGCCGCGGCGGCATATCGCTCGGGGTGATTGAGTGCCAATTTAAACGCGCCATAGCCGCCCATCGACAACCCCGCCACAAAATTGTCTT
>JAZGFZ010000263.1:0-3153 GCA_036480015.1 Algisphaera sp.
ATGCCCTATTGCTCATTTCTCGCCGCCGATCTCGAACTCGGGTCTCTTCAACCTCTCAAAAACCTGATTCAAGGCCTAGGCGATTTAAGCAACCTTCATGAGAACAACCCAACCCGCGGTCTTCACATTGCCCGCTTCACCTTGGCCAACAATCCACTCGAAGCTTCCGCCTGCATCAAAACTTTGTGCCACACCATCGAAACACTCTCCCCGTCTCAGCGCAAAATGTGGGACACCTGCATCAACCGCCGCTTGAACCTTGAGTTTCGTGGCAACCACACCCCCGAATCATTCACCCCATTCGACACCGTTTTCAATACAGCCTTGATTCAACGTTTCGCCAATCTCAACGCCTCACTCAGCATCACCCTCTACCCCGTATCACCCACTCCAAACACACCTCATGCCGATTGCATCCTCACTAACTTCAGGTGCATCGACCTTGACATAAGCACCCATGACACACCCACCACATTGATCGAGCCACTAAAAGAGGCGTCAGACAATATTCTCAATACCATCGATTCTTTTAAATCAAAGCAAAACCACGTCACCATTTACGAACTTCATTCCTCCACACACCACAGCCTCGAATCAAGCCTTCAAACATTCTGCCAAGCCATTGAATCCCTCGAAGGCTCCCACCGCCAAGAATGGCAAAACGCCCTCTCCCGACGCTTTGACATCGCCTTTGACACCGGCGACGCCCCCCACACCCACCTATCCATCCTGCATGCCAAAACACTCGATCGCATCAGCCGTCTCAACGCCGAAATAAAACTCACCTTTTACCCCCTTTAAAAACCTTTTTGACAAAGAGACACTTCAAAAGCCTTGGTTTTTAAAGTCAAAACGAGATCAATGCCACCCCATCGCTCCTCAAGTGGCGCGTGCGTCTCGCCCGTGTTTGGGCCAAAACGGCCCAAACCACTCCTAAAAGTCTTTTCCGCTTAACACGCCGAAATCCGTGACGGTTGCGACTTATTCCGATTACACCGGCAACCTCACAAAAACACCTCCTTTAAAGCCCATAAAACTCAATTCTCAGTCTTCAATTGCCGACTCTACTCTCGACACATTTAAGTGCCTGGAGATTGAATCGATGAAACTGCCACAATACACCTACACCCTCACCGGCCTTTTGGGCCTCACCGCCATCACCGCCATCACTATTTTGATGCCCGAAGGCAACCCCACGGCTCCCGGAGCCGCACAAGCCAAAACCCCGCAAACGCTTAACGCCGCAACCGATGCCACACCAGCGTCCACCCCGGCACTCTCCCTTGAGGAGCCCACCGGCAACCCTGCTGCAGAAGCAAAAACTCCTGCTCCAGCCGCCAACCCCATTCTGGCCATGGGCCCTCCCGCTCAAAACCCGCTGACCCAACGCGTTAACACTGCTCAATTGGCCGCGCAAAAACAAGCCAAAGAAGCCGCCCAAAAAACAGCCCGAGAAGCTCAAGCCGCTCGGGCCGCGAAAGAAGCCGCTGAAAAAGCCGCCAAGGAAGCCGCTCGAAAAGCCGCCGAAGAAGTCGCCCGACAAGCCCGCATCTTCAAACGCAACGCCGACCAAAAACAAGCCCAGCTCACCACCTTGCAAAAACAACTTTGGCCCGCTGGCCCAGCCTCCAAAAAACGGCTTCACCACGTTGCCGCCACACTTCGCCAGCACAACGTGATCTGGGTCGATGCCTTTCGCCTCCAAAGCAAACAAGCCGACTCTCTGCCACACGCCACCGTCACCCCCTTTGGATTTTCCGTCCAAGGTCAACAACACGATGTACTCGCCGCCCTTCAAAGCCTCGACAACGATCCTTCCATGTGGTCTGTCACTCAAATCACCGGCCGCTGCCGTGGGCAGCAAACCACCACCCACCTGCGCGGCATGGTCTTTCAAAAAAATAAAACGGCTCCCCAACCCTTCGCTCGCCCCAGCCAACCCAGCCCAACGCAAGCAGTCGATTTCTTAAACAAGCTTGATCAGGCCACCGGCACCCTGCGCACCACCTTCCAGTCATACGAAAACAACCCCAACGCCATGGGCCTAACCGCCGACTTTCTCTCGACCTTTCCCGGCACCATGCAATTCACCCACTGGGGCCTGAAATCCACTCCCCAAGCCCCCCCCTTCGCCTTCCAGCTTGAAGCCAAAGGCGTCCTCCCCAACATCAAAGCCATTAAACAACTCCTTAAAACCCTCAACACCCATCCCCATTTCACCAACGCCCACATCGCCACCCAAAACCCCGTTCCCGCAGGTCAGGCCTTCCACATCACCTGCGACACCACTCCCTGATACGTCTTTTTTTAGGCCAGAGCCTCAAAAACAAAAAGACCATTGAACTTTCCCCGCCAAGAGGTAATCTTTACCTCCTTGCCGGGGTTTTTTCATGCGCTCTCCAAACACCCCAAAACCCACCCTTATCCCCCCCCACCTCAAAAGAAATATGAACGACACACCCACTCCCTCGCGCGGCTTCACAAGTGAATTTTGGTTCGGCCAAATGGTCGTTGTCATTTGCACCATCGTGGGTATTTATCTGGCGGCCACCTTGGGCTTCAGCAAGGCGGTTGATCTCACGCTGCTTCAAAGCGACCGCAACACTTATTATCTTGCCAACAGTTTTCAAGGTGAAATTGATTCCAACCTTTCTGAAATCGGCACCTTTCTCACCGAACACGGCGACGCCCCGTTCATGCCTGACAACGCGTCAATCAAACTCAATCACTTTGTGTTTGACACCATGCAATTTGCCGAGTCCACCATGGAGCTCCCCCCTGCGGTCATCAACGGCGTCTCCACCTTCTATCTCGAAGCAGGTGAAATCATGACCCAACTCAACGCCAAGCAACTCAACAAACAAAGCGGTTTCACCCGCCTACAAACCCTCATCGACGAACTCAAAGCCGATGAGCTACCCAAGCTCAATCAAACCGTCAGCACCCTTAAACAAAAACTCGCCGACGCAGGCATCACGCCCTGATGGCCCAAGAAGGGAAGCAATAGCAGTTGAGAATTAGGAAATAACAGTTAGCAAGACGCGCTCACGTCAAAACACAAAAATGTCTTCCTGTATCTCCTTGCCTTCCTTAGCGTCTTAGCGTCTTGGCGTCTTAGCGTCTTAGCGTCTTGGCGTCTTGGCGTAAAATCTC
>JAZGFZ010000264.1:0-5785 GCA_036480015.1 Algisphaera sp.
GCCGCACCCGGTGGCGTGCTGCCCACCTTTCCGCAGCAAGAAATGCCGCGCCAACCCCTAGGCGCCCTGCCCGCCGTGCTTCGCGGGCAATTTTGGACCACCCCTTACCGCGTGGGCCGTTTTGGCGTGCGCCGCGACGCCATCGCCCAACCCTCAACAACCTCCGCCCCTTCCACGTCCTCCGAGAAACCGACGTGAACGACACGCCCGACAACAACATTCCCACATCCGACGACGACGTTGTGGACGCCCACCCCACACCCTCCGCCGTTGTGCCGCCCGACCCCAAACGCGATCGCAGCACCGCCACCGTGCTGTTCTCACGCGGCGGGCTCATCATTGCTCTTTTCCTAAGCACCTATCTCGCAAGCACCGCCTTCGGCTATGTCATTTGGCCCACCTCGCAATACGTCAACCCCGCCACGATTCTTCTTTGGCTTCTGTTCTGCCTCCTGTTCATTTGGGTGGCCCAAGGCTTTTGGACCGCCACCATCGGCGTGCTTCAAACCCTGCGCGACTCCCCCACCGCCATTTTCAAACGCAGCCCAACACCTGTTCCGCGTACCAAACCCACCGACCTCCCCCGCACCGCCGTGCTCATGCCCATCTATAACGAAGACGCCGTGCGCGTCTTCGCCGGTGTCGAGGCCATGATCCGATCCATCAACGAACAGCACTACCCCTCAGACCCAAGCCAGCATTACGGCGTCGCCTTCGATTTCTACATTCTTTCTGACACCACCGACCCCCAAGTGTGGCTGCAAGAAGAAACCCAATACGCTGCCCTGCTCGATCTTTTGGGCCACGACACCCGCATTTATTACCGCCGTCGCCACCAAAACATTGCCCGCAAAAGCGGCAACATTGAAGACTTCTGCGAACGCTTTGGCGCCGGCTACACCTTCATGCTCACCCTCGACGCCGACAGCGTCATGAACGGCCACACCGTGGTCGAAATGGTCCACCGCAGCACCGCCGCACCGCACATTGGCATTCTTCAAGTGCCCCCGCAGCCCGTCAACCGCAGCAGCTTTTTTGCCCGCAGCCAACAATTTGCCGCCAGCCTCTACGGCGGCGTGTTCAACTCGGGCTTTAGCGCCTGGACCCACCTCGACGGCAACTACTACGGCCACAATGCACTCATTCGTGTCGAACCCTTCGTACGCCACTGCGGCCTCCCACTCTTACCCGGCAAGCCCCCCCTAGGCGGTGAAATTCTCAGCCACGACTTTGTCGAAGCCGCCCTCATTCGCAAAGCCGGTTACGACGTCAGCATCGCCACCGATCTTTCTGGCAGCTACGAAGAATGCCCCACCGCCTTGGTCGACTACGCCATTCGCGACCAACGCTGGTGCCAAGGCAACATGCAACACATGCGACTGGTCATCGCCCGAGGCTTTCACCCCATGAGCCGCCTGCACCTGGGCATGGGCGTCATGAGCTACCTCGCCAGCCCCCTGTGGATGGCCTTCATGATCACCGGATTTATCGCCCACCTCGTCACCGCCGCCCCCCCCGCCGCCATCGACACCGGCTACATCACCTGGAGCCCCAGTGCCATTGGCTTCTGTCTTTTCGCCGTCATCATGGCCATGCTGCTGCTGCCCAAATGTGTCGCCGTCGCCATGGTCGTGCGCGACCACAACCGCATTAGCGCCCACGGCGGCGACCTTCAAGTCGTGCTCTCCATGCTGTGCGAAATCGCCATCTCCATTCTCATCGCCCCACTCATGATGGTCTACCACACCACCTTTGTCGTCAACACCCTTCTGGGCCGCAAAGTGAAATGGAATGCCCAACAGCGCGACGAAACCACCCTCACCTGGGCCGACGCCACCCGCAACCACCTCAAAATGACCCTCGGCGGCATCACCGCCTTCGCCATCGTCGCCTGGTTCACCCCCGCCCTCCTGCTCTGGGCCACCCCCGTTCTCTTGGGCCTCATCATCTCCATCCCCCTTTCAAAATTGCTTTCCAGCCGCAGCATCGGGCTCAAATTCAAACACGCCAAGCTGCTCATGATTCCCGAAGAAACCACCCCCCCCCGCGTGCTACGCCTTCACGCCCGCGCCCTCGAACGCACCCAACAAGTCGCCGCCGCCTACCGCGTTAAAAACCCCCTGGCCACCGCCATCGCCAATCCCACCCTCTACCGCCTGCACCTCGCCGCCCTCCAAGGCAACCGCGAACGCTACACCACCGACGTCGACCTTCCCACCGCTGTCAAACAAGCCAAAACCCAAGGCATCGACCAACTCGACTCCCGCACCCAACTCGCCCTGCTCTCCACCCCCGACACCCTCTTACAACTCCACCGCGCCGCGTGGGCGTAAGCGTCGTAAACGTCTCATACGCGTTCTAAGCGAACGTAATAAGTGCTCCGTCCGCCACCCCGTTTTTCAATCAGCCCCAAATCGATCAGTTTTTGAAAATCCTTTTTCCGCGACGCAAGGCTTCGATTAGAAATCTCCCCATACGCCAACTGTGTCACACGCCCATGTGTATCGAGGTAATCGAGAATTTTCCGGTGGTGTTCTTCAAGCCAGACCAACGGCGCCGCTCCCAATGTTTTGCGCACACGACTAAGTTCATCCAACACACCGTCAGCGAAGTATTCAAGCCACCGCGTAAAATCGACCTCCCTTTCAAAATCATAGTAATCGCCCACCAGCCCAACCTCTTGAAAATAGCGCGTAATATTTCGGTTGTAATAGTTCTCAAAACTAAACAACTCAAAAACATCGATCCCCTGACCACCATCCCCGCCACCCGTGCCCAAAATCGCTGCTGCCACCAGCCGTGCCGTACGCCCATTCCCGTCCATGAACGGATGAATAAGCACCGCTTGACGGTGGAACAACCCCGCCAAAATGATTGGATCGATCACACCCGCCTGGCTGTTTACAAAAACCACAAGATCCTGAAGCAGTCGCGGCACATCCTTCCAATCAGGCGGCATAAACACAACCGAATCCAATTTCATCGGATCGCGAATAACCACAACATCTTGCCGAACACTTCCAACCTCCCCAGGATTCCGCATTAAACCATCGACCACCATTCCCTGAACCGCCTCAATCGTCGTCATGTCCAACCGAAACGATCCGTCGCGTACCTGCCCATAAATCGCCTGCAAGGCATTGTTGTAATTCAAAACCTCCCGCTCGGTATCCCGGATATGGGCAGGATCTTGCTTGAGCAAACGCTTCACATCCGTCAAAGGCAACGGATTGCCTTCGATGCTGGTCGATGCGTGCGTCGAAATCGCCCGCGCCTCAATCTCCAATTCAGCCAATCGTTTCGAACCCAAATTCACCGCCCGAATCGCCCCAATCGCCTCACCGATCTGTCGCATGGTGAAAATAAGTCTATGGGTGATGGTGTATTTCGGCTTCCAAGACATAGCCGAATAGTAGCCGAATAGTAGCCGAATAGCAACAACCCGAGCGACTCGTCGGCTTGGGCTATCGAATGCACCTCAAACGATGAGGTCAAGACTCCCCCTTTGCGTCTTTGTGCCTTCGTGTGAGGTATTTTCCTTCGCAAATTAAACGACCCAAAAATCGCAACGGCGGCCTCTCTACTTGTCTTTTTTTTCCGATTGGTCAAGAAAATCAGCACCTTCGAATTCGCCCTCAAAAATCTTCTCGTTCCAAATTAAGGACGTATCGATGTCGACGACATCGCTCTTCACATAATTAAACTCTGCGCCTTCAAACTCTGATATATCACGGACAGCCGCACCTGCAATCGCATCTGCTTCTTCGATACGCCCCTCCTGTCTGTACAAGCGTGCCAAAAGGCCCATCACTCCAACCCTCTTCAGACGCACTTGCCATTCTCGCTCACTCTCGTAATCCACCGTACTTGATAAATCCAGAAACGTCATCAACAGATCGTGGTTGCTGTCGGGATCTTGAAGAAACTCAGTGATTGCGAATTTGTGAAAATCACAGATCTGCCGAAAGTTTGTTTCAAGCGTGCGATGCTCCGAATCACAGCCGGAACCGCCAATGACAAGCAATACAAACACGACTTGAATATAAAAAAGTGACGCCCGCACGCCACCCACGCCCACCATCGAACCCATCCGCAGGCGCCATCGCATAAAAAATCTTTTGCTAAAGAAATCACAGCCGAAAAAACCAAGAGACGCGGCCGAAGACGATTTCTTCGCCACCACAAAACACCTCACCCGCCCATCGCCGCCCCCACCGCGGCAATCACCACCTCATGCAGCGCCCCATTGGTGGCCACCACCCCGCGGTTGTTGGCAAGTGTGCGACCGCATGAGAAATCCAAGTCTTTGCCTTCGATGTCGGTCACTCGGCCACCGGCTTCTTCAACCACCAACAAGCCTGCGGCGTGGTCCCAGATTTTTTCTTCGTAGCCAGGACGCGTGGGCAATCGCAAATAAATGCTCGCATTGCCTCTCGCCACCGCGGCGTATTTGCACTGACTGTCAATGCGGTATGGCGCATCGGTGATCCCCAGCGTTGCGGCGATTTTGGCCGACGTGCCTTGATCGCTATGGCCGCTTTCCACGCTTTCGCAAAAGTTTGCTTTGGTTGAGTCGGTCACATCACTCACCCTCACGGGTTCGCCCGCCACCCCTTCACCCGCCAAGGACAACAACCGCGTGCCGCCCCCCGCCGTGGCCGCCATCAACAAGCCGCCGTCAAGATTTGGACACCCCAGCACCCCCAACACCACGCGGCCTTTCACAATCAGCCCCAACGCCACGGCGTATTGCTCGCCACGCAAAAACCCCTTGGTGCCATCAATGGGGTCCAGCGTCCAATACATGTCTTGCGACCCATCGGGCGTCCACCCGCCAAAATCAATGGCCGACAACGCTTGATCGTGTGTCATGCCTGCATGCTGCGCCACGGCCGCTCGCAAGTCTGCCGCAACATCGGGGCGCAAATCATCGGCGGCTTCTTCGCCCACCACCGGCAAATCTGCAAAGGCCTCGCGAAGCGCACCGCACACCACCGCCTGCGCGGCAAAATCTGCCACGGTCACTGGCGACTTGTCGCCTTTTTCAAGTGTTTTGGCATTCACCAAATCAGCCTGCACCCGCTGGCACACCACCGACGCTGCCCGCACCGCCGAAACCGCCACTTCAAGATGTTTGTCAAGGTTCATGGCCAAAGCATATCAGTAACCACCTGTAAAAACGAAGTGGATCAGAGGTTGACGGGGCAAACGAAAAGACAACAAACCGCCCCTCCCTTCGCTATCGCCTCCACACCTCATGCCTAGTGCCTCATGCCCAGTGCCTAACACTCAATACCCCGCCGCGGCCATTTGGCTGCCTGTGGCCAAATCTTCAAACCGTGTCGTGCCGCCGTTAAACATTAACTTCACGGTGCCTGTGGGGCCGTTACGTTGTTTATTAACAATGACCTCAGCCAAGTTGTTGTCTTCGTAATCATCTTCGCCACGGTGATAATAATCTTCACGGTGCAGCATCATGATCACGTCGGCATCCTGCTCGATACTGCCCGATTCACGCAAGTCACTCATGCGCGGCCGGTGGCCCTCGCGCTGCTCGGCCGCACGGTTCAACTGGCTCAAACACATCCCGGGCACTTCAAGCTCACGCGCCAATGCCTTGACGCCACGCGAAATCGCCGACACTTCGTTTTGACGCCCATCACGTCCCGACGACGGCTCGGTCATCAATTGCAAATAGTCAATCACCAACGCTTGAATGTCATATCGCTGTTTCATACGCCGCGCCTTGGCCCGCAACCCCATCAACGTCAGGCCCGGCGTGTCG
>JAZGFZ010000265.1:0-5415 GCA_036480015.1 Algisphaera sp.
CCAAGGGTTTAAGTGTGCGGGGTGCGGAGGTCATGGCGCAAAAGGCGGGGGGGGGCGAGGGGGGAGCTGACTTCTCTTAAGCCTAGTCTGCCCGATGGTTAGGGCGCGGCCAGTGGAACCGTGTCGGTTGTCGAAAGAATGGGCTGCGTGTCGTGGTTGGCAGGCAAAGATTGGGCTTGAATAATGCGCCCGCCACACGCGAGGAGGGTGACGATTTGGGCTAAATAGCCGCAGATAATGGCGATTAAGGCCCCTTTGACGCCGCCCCACCAAACCAAGGGGGCGAATGCGACCAGCAGCACAACTGACGAGGCCACGGAGGCCCAAAACAGTCGGTCGGGACGTTCGGCGGCCTTGAGTTGTGAGTGCAGCATGGCGTCAATGCCCGCCGTTACAGGAATGAGGCCCACCAACCACAGCAGGTGGCCATATTCAACATATTTGCCCGAGTAGGCCGTGCCCACCAACCACACGCCCAAAAGGCCCAGAAGAGGAAGACATAGAAGTGGAACGCCCACCACGGCCAAGCCCATCTTGAAGGTGATGGTGCGAAATGAAGCCGTGTGGCGGGCCCGCACCAACTGGGGTAGGGCCAAGGTGGAAAGGGCCCAGGCAAAAAGCGTGAGCGGCATGGCAAAGTTCATCACGGCTTTGAGGGCGCCGCCCGAGGCCAAGTCGGCGACCCCGCCATTTTGATGGGCCAAAAGCAAGGGCAATGCCAAGTAGGGCAATTGTTCAGGCACATAGCGTGTGAGATTGGTGGGTACGGCCCAGCGGCCATATCGCCAGTGATCGCGCAAGATTTCGCCATAGCCGTGTAGTTGCAGTGCGGCACGCAAATCCACACCCAGCACACGAATGAGATACGCGCACGCCGCAGTGCTTGCCATGCCCATGGTCAAAATGGCCGAGACCACCGTAAGTTGATTCGCGGCATTAAGGCCAATCAGAGATCCCAAAACCACGGCCAGATAGATGAATCCGGCGATGGCGGCAGGTTTGGGATTGCTGTCAAGATAGGTCGCATTGCGAAGTGTCCAAGGCAGCAGTTGCATGGGTTGAATGAGTGCCAAGCAGAACATGGCCGTGGCCAGCTTGGATTCGCCTTGAACATGGCACATCGCTGCAACACCCATCAAAACAATGCCGCCAGCAACGGTGATGACAAGATGGATGCCCAGGGTCTTGCCTAAATAGTGGGGTCGCCGATCAAAATATTTTCCGCTGCCAAACACCATGAGCGGCTCAATGATGAGGGCCGTCACAAACACGCCGATGAGTAAAAAGCAGGCGTAAGCCGTGGTGAATGCGCCAAAGGCACGTTCATCGAGCCATTTGGCCAGTCCGATGACCACTAGGAAATTAGCCCCGGCAAAAAGCATTTGATCCAACAAGGCCCAAATGCCTTTTTTGGCCATACGCGTGCGACCACCCTCCGGCACGTCGGATGACGAGGTGTCGGGTGCTTGGGGGCTTGGCGGAGAGGAGGAGCGCGTCATGCAAAGAGGCTCAGCGGCCGAGAACAAGTCGCTTGAGGAAAAGTGCGACGAAAATGCTATTGGTAACCAAATAACGTTTCCAGAGACGCCGTGGTTCTTTAATCAGGCGATAAAACCATTCGAGCCCGCGAGCTTGCATCCAAGCGGGGGCTTGGCTTACGGCGCCTGCGTGAAAGTTGAATGCCGCTCCCACGCACATTTGAACGGCCTGAATGGTGTCTTTTTGTTCGTGGGCAAAAATTTCTTGTTTGGGGCAGCCAATGCCTAAGAAAACCACTTTCGCACCACTGTCATTGATACGTTGCACGGCCTCGGCCTTTTCGTCATCGCTCAAGGCTCGAAAGGGTGGTGATTCTGCGCCGGCAATTTGAAGGTTGGGAATGGTGCGGGTGAGGTTTTCTTTTAGTTTGGCCAGCACGTCATCGGTGCCGCCATAAAGGTAGATGGAGGCGTCCTCGGCTGCACAGCGTTTGCACACGTTAAGCATGGCCGTGGGGCCATAGGTGCGCTCGGCCAAATCGGCCTTGTGGAAGCGATTCATGGCCCATCGCATGGGTTGCCCGTCGCAGGCCACCAGATCAAAGTCATTCATCCGGGTGCCGTGAGCTTTGTCACGTACAGCGACAATCAGGCTGTGGACCGACATGAAATCGGCAATGGCGGGTTTGCCTGCATGAACCCATTGCATGACTTGGTCGACCACCTCGTTGGGTTCGGCAAGGCTGACATCGACGCCGAATAGCTCTCGCTTGGGAAGTGTACTGTCTGGCACACTGGGGGCTGAGGTTTTCACAATGGGGGGAGAAAGCGTGGTCATAACAGAGGAAGCTGGAGGCTGTGAGATAGTACGCAATGGGCGGCGGCGAAAGGGTACGGTTAATCGCCAGTGGTCCAATGGGGACGGCAATGGGCCAATGGGCTAATGAGCCCATGCCAAAACGTCACCCATAGGTAAGCACGCTGCCTCCGCAAAGCAAGCGATTTTTTTATGAAAAAACGTCAATCTCAACAGATCCCCATTCAATGAAGTGGGGTTTCTGAAGCGAGATTAGCACGCGCCGCGTTGCTTGAGCACGGCGGGCACCGTGTGTAGAAGGATTTTCATGTCGTGGGGGAAGGTTCGTCGTCCGCTATAGCGAAGGTCCATTCGCATCCATTGGTCAAAGGTGACGCCAGATCGGCCCCACACTTGCCAAATGCATGTGAGCCCCGGGGTAACTTCCAGTCGTCTGCGTTGCCATGGGCTGCACGCGTCAGACTCGATGAGTGGCAAAGGCCGTGGTCCGACCAATGTCATGTCGCCACGCAGGATATTGACCAATTGCGGCAGCTCGTCAATGCTTGTTTTTCGTAAAAATTTTCCCACGCGGGTGATTCGCGGGTCAGATTTCATTTTAAAGGCCGGTCCGTCGAGTTCGTTGGTGCTTACCAGTTCTGCTCGCCGTTTTTCGGCGTCGTTGGACATGGTGCGAAACTTCCAAATGCCAAAGGGCACGTCGCCCAAGCCTGCCCGTTGCTGCTTAAAGATCACCGGTCCCTTGGAATCGAACTTAATGGCCGCTGCCGCCACAAGCATGACGGGGGTTGCAAAAAGAAGCCCCGTGCCTGCCACGGCGATATCGGTTGCTCGTTTCCACCACGGAAGGGGGTGAGCCATGACAGATTCCAACGCTCGAACGTCTGCGTTGGGATCGGCCACTTCGCCAATGCGTTCGAGGGGCTCGGTGCTGGCCCATGTTTGAGGTGCGGGTGTGTCTTTGGTGTCGCCGCGACGTTGTCCACCTGGGGGCGTTTGATCCTTTTGGTCGTTATGGGGAGGGCCGTATTGATAAATGGCGTAAGAGGTTTCGACTGAATGTTGTTGTTTTAGAAACTCATTCACAGATCGTGCGAAGCGGGCCGCACCTTCTGAAGAGGTGTCGGGAAGCACGGCAAACCCGGTTCGTTTGTCGAACCAGCCCACTTCGTCGGTGATGCGGCAGCGATGTCGCAGGGCATTCACAATGCTTTGCTCGCCAGAGGTTCGCCCGGCGGTGCCGCTGTCGTGTCCCATGAGCACCAAGGCCAAGGGGCGTCCTGTTCGATCTGATCGAACGCGCTCACGGTCTAAAATGCGATTCAGGTTCCCCGCCCGCGTTTCACCGCAGGATTCGAAGGAGGGGGCTGGCTTTTTGTTTAAAGATGGTTTAGGCCATCGAAGCATGGTGTTCAACTCCTTGCAGAATCCATTCTGATATGGACGTGGACAGACTTGTTCTGTCGTTTTTTGTATTAATCTTCCAAGCCTTCCGATGGCTGAAAAACCCTTGTTGTCGAAGGGATGGATTGTTTTGGCAAATCAAAAAGCCCTGTAGCCTCTCGGCTAAAAGCCCTGTAGCCCCTTGGCTAAATGGCAGGTATTTTAATTCGCCTTTCGACCCATCTCTCCTAAATCCACACTGAAACCAGTGTGAATTTGCTTCTGTATTGGGTTTGGGACCCAAGATCTCCCGCAGGGGACCGCCCAGCATAGCAACAATTGGTTGCGATTCAACCGATGGTTTTCTCTAAAAATGAAAACGGTTCCTTATTGAGGTCTCGTTTATTTATTTTTATTCTTACCTAAGTTAACATTTGGTTTCCGCGAAGGCTTGGATAAGCCGGGCGACGATGACATCCACATCTTCTGTGGTGAGCAAGGGATGCAGCGGTAGGGTCACCTCGCGTGGTGAAATGTCTTGCGTGTGAGGCAAATCCACATCACCCACCAATGTTTTGTAGTGACTGAACTGGTGGACGGGGGGGTAGTGGTGGGTGGTTTGCACATTTAGTTTTGTTAATGCTTCGCGCAGGGGGTGTTGTTGGGCAGGGTCATCCAGAATGATGGCAAACACATGATGGGCACTATCGTTGAGTCGGTTGGCGAACGGAATGGTGAGCGGTAGATCGGCAGGAATTTGCTGGCGATAGTGAGCGACCAGTTTCTGGCGTTGCGCATTGTTCGCATCTAGTTTGCGTAATTGGATGAGCCCTAATGCGGCGGTGAGCTCGGTGCCGCGGTAGTTGTAGCCCAGTTGCACCACGTCGTAGCCTTGGGCTCGGCCACTGGCTTTGTCCCAGCTGGTTTTGGTCATACCGTGCGAACGGGCAAGGCGTACATGCTTGGCGATGGCTTCGTCGCGGGTGATCACCATGCCGCCTTCTCCGGTGACAAGGTTTTTGTTGGCGAAAAAGCTAAAACAGCCTGCATGACCAATGGTGCCGAGTTTTTTGCCTTGATGGGGGCTGTTGGGGCTGCCTTTATAGGTTGCGCCAATGCCGTGGCAGGCATCTTCCACCACGGAGAAACCGTGTTCACTCGACAGGGTCATGAGTCGGTCCAAGTCCACGGCAAACCCGCACATGTGAACCGCCACAACAGCCTTGGTCTTGGGTGTGATTTTGGTGGCCAAGTCGTCCATGTTCATGTTGAGGTCATGGGGGCCATTGATATCCACGAACACCGGCGTGGCCCCGCAATACAACACGGCGTTGGCACTGGCCACAAAGGTGTAGCTGGGCACCAGCACCTCATCGCCAGGCCCCACCCCCACGGCCATCAGGGCCAAGTGCAACGCTGCGGTGCAATTGGCCACCGCCACGGCAAAGGGTGCGTCCATGTGCTTGGCAAAGGTTTCTTCAAATTCAGCGGTGCGTGGGCCCACCGAGAGCCATTTGCTGCGCACCACATCCGCCACGGCCAAGGCTTCTTCCTCGCCTAGGTCGCAGTCAGAAACGAGGTACTTTTGAGTGGAGGTTGGGGAAGTCATGATGTTGCGTGTGGGTTTTGAGGTGATGTGAAAAATCTAAAGTTTTAACGCGCGAAGACTAGGTTCTGGGCTTTAAAGCCCAGAACCTAGATTTCGCGTGTCGCATTCCAAGTTAAAAAGCGGTGTGC
>JAZGFZ010000266.1:0-32128 GCA_036480015.1 Algisphaera sp.
TCTTGTTCTTCGACGGGTGTTGCGCTGGTTTCAACAACGTCCTCGTCTGATGCAAGTCGAAGGAAAGGAGCGTCAGAAGAAGAAGCTTCCGGCGATTTGCCTTCAGACTCTTTTGTCGCATCGTCAATCGCAGCAGGTGTGGCCGCAGGCACAAACCGCCCACGGCGGGCAGGACTAATGCGTTGACCGGCATAGTCAAAACTCACCCGCGCCACCAAACTGTTGCGACCCGCACTGGCAAGCAATTCAGCTGCTTGAGGCGACCCAGGACTGTGCACGTCTAGGTGTGGCACCGGATCGAGCATGCGCTCGGCCCGCCCCATGCCTTCGGGCAGGTCCAGTTCGGGCAACTGAGGCAACAAATACAAGCGTTCTAAAAAGCGAGGCACATCGGCGTCGGGAATGCGAAGGGCCGAGACTCCCACCACAGACTCTTCTGCTTCGACGGGCACAGTAGCGCCAGTCATATCAGACGCCTCTGCACCCTCGACGGCCTCGGCCCCTTCGGTGGCAAGGCCGTCTTCTTCCATCGCAGCCAGTTCGTCGGCATCGGGGCCGTCATCGGCATAGCGGTGATCGCGAAATTGACCCACCCAACGAAAGGCGTCGCGGTCATCGAAAGGGGCTGCGGTGGCCACGGCATAACGCGAACGGGTGGTTTCAACCGAACGGTTCAAAATAACCAAACCATCACGTCCGCCCAAAATCACCTCTGGCTCGGTCACGGCCAGCCGCTTGCCCGCACGTCGAAGCTGAATATCAACCAGCAGTTCGCCAGGCGCGGGGCGACCAATAAGCCAAAGCTTCCAAGGGGTGTCGTCGCCAGCCCATCGCAGTGGACGCTGACGGCTTTTGTTCAAATAAGGATCTTCTTCCAGCTCCAAAAACGCCCGGCCGGTGTTAATCATCCGTTTAAGGATGGAACGCTGAGCCCCCGAGGCCACGCGGTAAGTGTTGTGGCCACGGTCGAGGCGATGGGTTTGGTTGGCTTCGTGCTGCGTGACCCAAATGCCACCAAGCATCATTGAAACCAGTTCACGGTCGATGGGATCGGACAAGGTGTCGATGGTGTCTAGACCAATTTTAAGTGGCTTGGGCTTGCTCCAGCCCGAGACGATGGCCGTGCGTTGCTGAAGGTCAATCACCAAACCGCCGTGACGGGCCGAAAGTTCGGGCAAAACCACATAACAAACTTGTCGCTGGGTGGGAAAGATCGACACCGGGTCAGAACCGCCGCCCACTTCTGGCTCTTCACCCGAAGAGGGACGTAGCAATGAAAGCCGCCCAATCCAACGTGGCTCGGCCGTGCGCAAAGGCCGCATGGCATCGTTGCGCTTACGGGCTTTGGGCGCACGCAGCCGAAGCTTGGCAAGCTCGCCAAGCGATGCCCCCACAGACGCATCGCTGTCATCGGCGTTGAGATCGAGCAAAGACGCCCAAATGTGCAGGCAAAATGCGCCTTCACCAAAATCGTCGCAGGTGCATTCGGCTTGGGCGTAGCGTCCATCTAAGCCAATCGACACCGTGTGCATCGTGTCGTTGTCTTTAATTTCGGCATGCAAAAGCTCGTCTTCATCAACGGGTTTCTTGCGGGTGACGTTGCCACCCAGCTGGCAAGCCCGAGCCTTCATGCGAACGGGGGGTTGAAAATGTGGCGACCAAGAGGGCAAAACAAGCATGCAGCTTCCCAAAACAGGTAAAAACATCGCGTGGCATCAAACAAAACAATTCGTGATGTAGCGCGAATCGCTAATCTTAGTTGAACCCGACTTCTTGGGCAATTCTGTGAACCCAGCGCCGACGGTTCATTTGTCGCACAAGCGTTCATCGGGCCTCGCCTGCCCCTCCTCATGCATCCTCATTTTCATCTTCTTTTATGAATACGTTGCTCTCTTTTTTCCCACTGCTGGCCCAAACTGCCGCCGATCCTGCTGCAGCACCTGTGTGGCCAAGCGTGGCACTGGCGGCCACCGTGGGCCTAGGCGGGCTGATATTGGCGGCGCAGCGCGGCTGGCTGCAGCCCAATCTGCTGCGTCACGGTCCAGAACGTCGGCTGGATTTAAACCTCGCGGATCGGGCCATTGGCAGCTGCCTACTGGGCCTGCTGATCGCCGGAGCGGCGATGGGCGCGATGGCCACGGCCCAAGGAACCACCGACCCAGACGCTCAACAACTTGCAGCCACACTTTCGGCCATCGGGCTGATGGGGTCAGCGACCTTTTTTTTGGCCAAGGCATGGATGACCCCCACAGGCTTTCGAGCCGCAGGCTTGCTGCCCCGGCACCCACTTCGCGATGTGGGCATGGGCCTGCTGGGTTTTTTGTTGGGCACACTGCTGACATGGTCCACGTTGGCCTTGGTGGGCGCCGCCGCCAAAGCGGCGGGATCAACGGTGTCCGAGGTTAATCACACATCACTGGAACAATTGATCGCCACGCCAGATCTTCTTACGGTGTTGCAGTTGGTTTTGGGGGCGGTGATCATCGCGCCGCTGCTCGAAGAAATGGTTTTTCGCGGTTTGTTGCAAACGCTTTTAATCGACACCTTGGGACGCCGCGCCAGATGGACCGCCGTGCTTACAGCTTCTTTGATTTTCGCTTTAATTCACGCCGCCGCCGTGTCATGGCATGGTTGGCCAGGATTGTTTGTATTGGGCGTGGTGCTGGGCTGGCTTTATGAACGAACCGGCAGTTTGTTGCCCTGTTATTTGGCCCATGCACTCTTTAACGCGGCCAACATTGCTGCCGCGCTGGGTATGGCGCAAGCCGCAGGCTAAAAACTTACGACGGCTTGATATCCAATTCTTTAAGCGTGGATTGAGCCAACGCCCGATCGCTGGCATTGAGGTGTTTCATGGCAGAGGTCAGCAATTCAACCGCACGCTGAGGGTTGGGGGCGTACCGGGCATAAATCAGGCCCAACACCAATTCAACGCTAGAGCGTTGGCCATAGTCGCGGTGGTGGGTCAAAAACAATTCATACGCTTGCGAAGCGGGCACAAACCGCTGGGCTTGCATCAGTTGATTGGCCACTTCAAGCTGAACGTCTTGCGAAAGAACTTGGCCGGGGTGACTGACCATGAGTTGCTCGTAAATCACCGCGGCATCTGCCGGGCGTGACGCCTGAATCGCATCCGCAATACGGGCACGCTGCTTGGCCACTTCAGAATCGCCTGAAACGAACGCGGCTCCACCTGCGACAGAGGTGGCCTCAGAAGCCCACGCACTTTTTCCCGACCGGGCTTGCTTGGAAAACTGCTGGCGCCGACGACGGTGCGCCAACAGTGTGTACATGTCGGCAGGCTCGCGGGGCAATACACGAAACGCCAACAGGGCCATCGGCACGCCAAAGCCAAACAGGTAACCCACCAAGTGAGCGGTATAGGCGGTGTTGCCTCCAAATCCGCTGAGTTGAAAGAACACGTCGGTCATCACCTGAAACAAAATAAGCAGCACCGATGAAATTTGAAAAGTGCCAAACATGACAATCAGCCAATAGCCCATGGTGACATCGGACCGTGGGAAAAGCGCCAAGTAAGCCCCCACCACACCCGCCACCGCACCCGAGGCCCCCAACACCGGGGCATTGCTGGTTAGGCAATGGCCAATGCCCGCCACCACACCCGCAGCAAGGTAAAACGCAAGGTATCCCCCACGGCCCAGCCGTTCTTCCACCGCGTGGCCAAACACCATTAAAAACACCATGTTGACCAACAGATGCAAAGGCAATTGAATGCCAATAATCGGCGCAGGCTGAGGCGGGCTGTGCAAAAACATATACGTGACAAACTGCGGTAGCCAGCTCAGTGCGTCACCAGGCCACAAGTAATAGCCCACGGCGGGATATTGCTCTAAAGCTTGCGGCAGGCCCAAGCCCCCCGTGCTGTACGCCGCCAAATCACGCCATGTAAGCGCATACACCACCACGTTGAGTACCACCACGCCATAAGTAACCCACGGCGTGGTGCGCAGCCGTTGATCGGTATAAAGCGGAAAAAACATGAAAACCCTGAAAGAAAGATGGCGTTAAAACACGAGCATCTCATGAACATTTTACGGAGCGGAAGGTGTGGACACGGGATCTGGGGTGGGTGGCCCCACGGAAATCGTCGCGTCTAATTCGGTTGCACCCTCAGTGTCATCGCCAGATGGGGCAAGTGCATCGGAGCTCGAAGGCTCAGGCCCAAGTTCAGGCTCAGCCGCACGAACATCCTCCACAGGCAAAACGTCATGGGCCGTGGAGGCCGAGTCGGTGTCTGTCTTTGCGCCACCCATGGACATAACGCCCCAAAGAAGCAAAATCGCCAACAGTCCAACAGTCACCGCCAGTCCAGATTTCGCCGCAGGACTAAGGCCCGACGCGGCTTTTGCCGAAGGCCGAGCGGTTTTTTGCGTAGAGCGACTACTAGGAGAAGCCGCCGATTGGGAGGTCGAGCGAGGGGCCGATTTAAGGGGCGCGGGCGGCGCGGGCTCATCCTGCATCAAATCACTCAAACCCGAAAGCCCCGACACGCTGCTGCCGCCTTGAGGATCTTGGTCTAAATCGGGATCAAGATCGGCCACCGCATCAGTTGGCTGGGTCGGTTTGGCTCGTTTGGCTGGAGCAGAAGGCGACGCAGCGGGGGCAGGTGTTTTGTTCCCCGCACGCGTCAGCGTGTGGGTGATCTGGCTGTCACGAATGGACCACGTGTGTTCACAACCCGGGCAACACGTCACCGCTCCAGCCCGCACAAAGGGGAGCTGACGCACTTGTTTACAACTGGGACAGATAAGGGTGTACATGCCCTTGACACTGTACCAGCCGCGTTGCTTTCAGAAAAAGGGGGGTGACGTCTCTTTTACTTGCGGAGAAAAGAAAAGCTTTGCGCACGCCCTACAATCAAGGCCATGGCTTTCGGTTTACCCATTCTTGATTCTGCCCCTCAAAGGCCTGTGTTTGCACAAGGCCCCCGGTCATTGGCTGCCGTGAAACTCCTGCGCATCTCTCTGACCGACCGCTGTAACCTGCGATGCCTTTATTGCATGCCCGACGAAGGGGTGGAGTTTGCCCCCCAAGACGATGTTTTAAGTGCCGACCATGTGATCGCAGTGGCCACCGCGGCTCGCGATGCGGGAGTGACGCACTTTAAGCTCACAGGCGGCGAGCCCATGCTGCGCCCCGATTTGCTGGACATTGTCGCCCGAATCAAAGCTCTCAATCCCACTGAACTTTCCATGACCACCAACGGGCTGGGGCTAGGGCGCGGCACCCGGGCCGCTGATTTGGCCGCCGCGGGGCTGGATCGCATCACCGTCTCGCTCGACGCCCTTGACGAGCCCACGTTCAAACGCATCAGCGGAAGCCGCGGTTTCACGCTGGCCAATGTGTGGCGTGGACTCGATGCTGCCCAAGCCGCTGGCTTTGGATCTGGCCCACGACGCATCAAACTCAATGTGGTGATGATCGGCGGAATCAATGGCGACCAAGCCGCAGACTTCGCGGCGCTCACCCATCGCCACCCTTGGACCGTGCGCTTCATCGAATACATGCCCCTTGGCGACAGCGATCTCACACGACGCGGGGCCAACACCTTCACGCTGGACAACGCCGAAGTTCAAGCTCAAATCACGGCGGTGCATGGCCCCCTTATTCAAATAGATCGCAGCGACGAGCCTGGCGTGGGCCCTGCTCAGCTTTATCAACTTAAGGGCGCCATAGGCAAACTGGGCTTTATTTCGGCCATGAGCCAGCCTTTTTGCGAAACCTGCAACCGACTACGCCTCACCGCCACTGGCGAATTACGAGCCTGCCTGTTCGATGGCGGCGAAGTCAACCTCATGCCTGCACTGTCTCGCCCCAGTGGCGCCAACATCGCCGAACTACGCGACCTCATGGCCCAATGTGTGGCGCAAAAACCCGACACCCACAGCGGCCAAGGAAACCGCGCCATGTCACAACTGGGTGGATAACACCTCTTTCCAAGGCCTTTGCTTCCGCCAGACTTCCCCTTCCTTTCTTTTGGAATACCCCATGCCATTGCGCCGCGATCTACCCCACATCGACGTCACCCACGAGCGCACCTCCGGCCGTGTTTACCTTCATGGGGCCACCGTGACCGATTGGCGCCCCAAAGGCCACGCCCCGGTGCTTTACACCTCGCCCCAAGCTGTGTTTGACGGCCAAAAAGCCATCCGTGGCGGTGTGCCCATCTGCTTACCTTGGTTTGGACCCCATCCCACCGACCCCAGCGCCCCTGCGCATGGCCTCGCTCGCACCGCCACTTGGGAAAAAATGAGCGAAGCTAAAAACAGCGATGGCGCAACGGTGAAACTTGGCCTCAGACTGCCCGGCTTGGATTTACGCTACCGCATTCATTTTGGCCGCGAGCTAGAACTGTCGCTGCGAGTCACAGCCGATGCCGCGGCCCACCAACCCCAACGTGTGGAAGTCGCCCTGCACACTTACCTTGCGGTGTCTGATGCCCAAGCCGTCACACTGTCGGGCCTAGAGCACACGCCATACCTCAATTCATTGCTCGACGATCCCCGCTGCGATGCCGCAAATGAGCCCATTCGCTTCACCGGTGAAACCGACCGCGTGTACCCCAACACATCAGACGACGTGGTGCTGCACGACCCCGGGCTAGAGCGCCGTATTACCGTGTCCAAACGCGGTGGCCGCTCCACCGTGGTGTGGAACCCGTGGATTGCCAAAGCCGCCCGCCTTGCCGATTTTGGCGACGATCAATGGCAACGCATGTGCTGCATCGAAAGCGCCGCCGTTGGAGACGATGCGTGGGAGATCGACCCAGGCGAAAGCCGAACCCTTTCGGTCACCCTGCGTGTTGCCGCAGAATGATGAAATTCGCTAAAATCGCAGCTTAACCTTCGCACGCTTTCAATTCGCACCCCTTTGCAACCCCTCAGAAACGAGAACACAGATCATGAGCCTTGGAAATGCCGTCATTGGACAATCAGGTGGCCCCACCGCCGTCATCAACCAGTCACTTGTTGGCGCCGTCGAAGCGCTTCAGGCATCGGGTCGCGTCAACAAAATCTTGGGCGCTCACCATGCCGTGTCGGGCATTATCAAAGACGATTACATCGATCTCACCAAATGCACCGCGCAATTTTTAGACCGCGTGGCCATCACCCCTTCATCAGCCTTGGGATCCTCGCGCGACAAGCCCGACGCCGACTACTGCAAACGCATTTTTGACTCGTTCACCAAACAAGACGTGCGATTTTTTTTCTACGCAGGCGGCAACGACAGCAGCGACACCTGCCGCATCATTGCCGAAATGGCTTCCGATTCTGGCTATGACCTCACGGCCTATCACATTCCCAAAACCATTGACAACGACCTGATGGTCAACGACCACACCCCGGGTTTTGGTAGTGCCGCCCGATTTGTGGCGCAAGCCTTCATGGGCGACAACCAAGACAACGCCGCTTTGCCCGGCATCAAAATCAACATCATCATGGGACGCCACGCAGGCTTCCTCACCGCCGCCGCCGGATTGGGACGACGTGAAGGCAAGGCCGACGGCCCCCACCTGATTTATGTGCCCGAGGTGGCTTTTGATGAAGAGAAATTCCTCGCCGACGTTGAGCGTATGTACCTCAAGCACGGCCGTTGCCTCATCGCCGTAAGCGAAGGCATTCACGACAAAGACGGCAACGCCGTCATCACCCGGCTGATGGACGACATCGAAAAAGACGCCCACGGCAATGTGCAATTATCAGGCTCCGGCGCCTTGGGCGATTTGTTGTCTGATTTGGTCAAGGACAAGCTGGGCACCAAACTCAAACAAAAACTTCGTGTGCGAGCCGACACCTTTGGCTACTTGCAGCGCAGCTTTGCAGGCGTGGCCAGCCCGGTGGACCAAATCGAAGCCCGCGAATGCGGCCGCCAAGCGGTGATTCACGCCATGGCCGGCGAGCACAAGAGCGGCAGCATTGCCATGGTGCGCACCAGCAACCGTCCTTACAGCATCGATTACCGCCGCATTGAAATTAGCGAAGTCGCCGCCAAAACCAAAACGCTGGACCCCAAATACATCGTGGACGGCTGCGACATTGCCCCTGAATTTTTCACCGACTACCTCGCCCCGATTGTGGGTGAATTGCCGGTGATTGAAACGTTCTAAGAACGTGTCGCCCCATCTCAAACCATCACAAGCCGCAACGGCCAAGGGAACACATCCCCCGCCGTTGCGGCTTGTTGCGTTACGGCTTTGGACGTAATAGGAATTAGCTGTTAGCAAGTAACAAGAGGCAGCCCGTTTGGTTGCTGCGTCGGCCATGGCGGATAAAAAAGAGTGAACGGCTACGATTTCCCAGGCGACACACCCGTCCACTTGTGTCTTGCTATCTGCTATCTGCTATGCCTTTCCACTTTGCCCCCCAAATTCACCCCAACCCTCAGCACCTCTTCTCTTGCCTTTTTTGGCGTCTTGGCGTAAATCTCGCACCAGAAACGCCTTGCCCATGACGCATCGACACAAACACCCGCTTGAAAACCCACGCGGCGACTGCGTCACCCATCCGCCGCGTGCCCCAAGCCTTCGCGCTTGAGCATCACACTTAATCGCCAGAAACCTGCCCATGCCGCAATGGCCAAAAGTGTGGTGATGACAAACACACCTTCTCGAATGCCTTCCCACGCAGGGATTTGAAACCCTGCAACATTCAACGTGTTGTGGCCTGCCAACAACCACACGCCCAAAAACGGGGCGAATGCGCCGCGTACTCCTGTGAGGGTTTGATGGATGCCCATGTAAAGCGCGGCCAAGCGACGATCGGCGAAATCATTGTGCCCCAATTGCCAAGCAATCATGCCGCCGCCGCGCATGAGCCCTTGCATGGCTTGGGGCAAAAACAACAACCACAGGTGCCCCCACCACGCGGCGATAAAGCACAAGCTTTGACCAAACACCCACGTCAAACCGTGACCAATGCGATAGGTGGTGATGTGGGTGCGATCAAGCAATCGCGACCACAACGGCACGCTGAGTGTGGCAAGAATCAGCGGCAGGGTGGTGGTCAAGGTCATGCCCAACTGATTGGCATCAGACCGTGAGCGCACACTTTCAACAATCAACAGCGCAAAAGCGGTGTTGCCCATCATGTTGGATACCCCGGCAAGAAACTGACACACCATGTATTGGCGAAAACGATGGTCCTCACAAAGCACCGATGCAAAATTATGCGGGCGACCATCGCGCCGCGTGGGGGTGTCGGCGTCGGCGGTGGGGTTTTGCTCGGCATAAAGCAAGCTCCGCTCGGTGCGCACCCGCAAGCCGCGAATACAAAAAACACCCACCAACCCAATGGCCGCCGCAAGGGGATAGATCAGCCGAAAACTCCAAGGTGCGGCATCCAACAACGGCCCCACGCCCAAAGGCACCATGGCCAACACCAACGAAGCAACCAGCAACACCCGACCGGTAATGCGAGCCCGGGTGTGACGCGGAAAATTCAAACGCCATGTCGCGCTACGCACCGTCACCAACCCCGACAGCAAGCAACGCCCCAACACCACCGCCCCCACCAAACCCACTCCCCCAGCGTGCGTGGTGGGCAACAAAGCCACCAACGCCACCACCCCCAGAAGCGCCGCCATGATTCCCGAGGTGAACACCGCCTTACGTCGGCCTCGGGCGGCGCGGGTCCACGCCACGCTGGTGAGGTTGGCAAACATGGGCGCGGCGGTGATCGCGGCAAATCCCAAATTCGACACATCGAAAATGGTTTTGCTCAGCACGCCCACCACGCCGCCTTCAAGCAAGGCCACGGCCAACGTAAAAGTAGACGCCGCCCCCAACTCACGGCGATAGGCACCGCGAGCCATTAACGGTTGACGTGAGGGCAGCAAAGCAGTGAAAAAACGAGCAGGCATGGGCCGGAAGGGTAGCGACCGATAAGCGATGAAGTTGAAAAACCGCCTGAATGATCCCTTTATCCCTCATAACCGGCACTAGGCCAAACACTCACAAGTCGTACGGACACGGTCGAATGGACAATGGCCACCGTGGCCCTACCTTTGAAGACCCCGCGGCATATGGCCGTGACAACCGCAGGATCCACCGTGACCGAACCCTCCTTGTCTACCACGCCCACTCCCCACAACGCTGATTCCGCATCGGCCTCCACCCCGCCTCTGCGCGTGGCCGCGGTGGCCATTGGCCGCAACGAGGGAGACCGACTCAAACGTTGCCTCACCGCATTGACCACCGAGCCGGGCGCAGGCTTGGCCCCGGTGGTGTTTGTCGACTCCGGCTCCACCGACGGCAGCGCTGAATTTGCCCGCTCCATTGGTGTCGAAGTGGTTTCACTGGACATGACCCAGCCCTTCACCGCCGCACGGGCCCGCAACGCGGGTTATGCCCAAATCCTTGAGCAAGGCCCCGTTGACGCCGTGTTTTTCATTGATGGCGACTGCGAATTGCTGCCCAACTGGCTGGCCCAGGCCATGGCCCTGCTGGCCACCGACCCAAGCGTGGGAGCCGTGGGGGGCTGCCGGCAAGAACGCCACCCTGATGCCACGCGATACAACCGCATGGCCGCCATGGAGTGGGATCGTCCTGCGGGCGACGCCGATGCCTTTGCAGGCGACGGACTGGTGCGGGCCGCCGCATTTGAGGCGGTGGGGCGGTTTAACCCCACACTCATCGCAGGCGAAGAACCTGAACTGTGCGTGCGACTGCGCGATGCAGGCCATCGCATTGTGACCCTGGCCACACCCATTGCCATTCACGACGCGGCCATGACGCGCTTTGGCCAATGGTGGAAGCGGGCCGAACGGTCGGGCCATGCCTATGCCGAAGGCTTTGCCCTGCACGGCAACGGCCCCACACAACACAGCAAACGTCAAGTTCGCAGCATTGTTCTGTACGCCCTTGTGCTTCCCCTGTTGGCACTGGCCTTAATCATCACCACCGCAATCAGTGGCGGGTGGTTACCCTCGGCCATCGCAAGCCTCATTGCACTGATCTACCCCGTGCAAGCGCTTCGGGTTGCCCGTGGACGACAACGCACCGGCGATACGATGGGCAACGCAATCACCTACGGCGTGTTCACCATGCTGGGCAAGTTTGCCCAAGCAGTGGGCATGGGACGTTATCTTCGCGGCAGATTGGGCGGAAAACGCCAAGCCTTGATGGAATACAAGTGAGCACAACCCACCCCGTGAACGAAAACGACGCCCCTTCTTCGCCTAAAAACACGTCGCCTACAAGCCAACTGGGCTTGTGGTCGCTGATTCGCGAAGACCTGCGCACCCACCGCGGCGAATGGTCGCGGCCCGGCTTTCTCGCCCTTGCGGTTTATCGTTTTGGCGTGTGGCGCATGGGTATTAAGCCCAAACTGCTTCGCATTCCTTTTAGCCTGCTCTATCGCATCGCATTCATTCGCTGTCGCAATGTTTACGGCATTGAACTGCCTTACTCAGCCACCGTGGGCCGACGGCTCACCATCGAACACCAAGGCGGCATCGTGGTACACGGCAACGCCGTCATTGGCGACGACTGCACCCTTCGCCAAGGCTGCACCCTGGGCATTCGACGGGTCGACCGTCCCACCGAAGCACCCACACTCGAAAACGGCGTAAGCCTAGGCGCAGGATGCGCCGTGTTGGGCCACGTGCAACTGGGCGCCCGCTGCGCTATTGGCGCCAACGCCGTGGTGCTCAAAGATGTGCCCGCAGACGCCGTGGCCGTGGGCATTCCCGCCCAAGTGGTTGGCGGCGGTTGAATGATCTCATCGGGTTTCAATCTGCGTCATCTGCGAACGAAAACGTTCTTAGAATTGAAAAAGCAAGACAGCCGCAAGCCCTGATGGGCTGGTGATTGTTCCCGCAAGTTACATCGCGCGGCGGCACGGGTTTAGGCTTGGCTTCTTCGCACTCAAACGACCCAACCCCCAAACACACAACCCCGATATAAAAAATGCGGTGAAACGAAAAGAGGCCAACAGGCATCTCTTCATTTCACCGCATTGCTTGCGTCTTAATGAACGTCCTCGTTCTTTTAGCGAATCACTTCCCAAGGGCCGTCGGGGCGATCCGCATCGGCAGAAGCGGGGTCTTCGGTGAAGAGCAGCTTGCCGTCAGGGCCCAACAAGGTTCGAACGCCTGACGATTCAGGAATCAAAAGACGAACCGCGCCATCGGCGGTGCGCCCCAGCGTCAAGCCGGATTCCATCGCAAATGCTTCACTTTGTGCAGACCGGGCTGCACGCTGAGCGGCCCATCCACGGGCATGCGAAGCCACCAAAGCCGAAAGGCCATCAAGCTGTGACTGGGCTTCTTTAGACAATGCCGAAGCACTCAAAGGTGGCGTGGCCCGCACCAACTTCGGGGTCATGGCATCGACCACAGCTTTCCACCGCTGGGTAGGGACCAAGGTGTCGGCCACCGTGCGCAAGCCAGGGGTGGCCGCGTCAAGCTCGCCTGCGGGTGCCCGCAAAGCGGTTGAGGAAAGCACGCACCAGTCGGTGATGCCAAATGCCTTTTCGTCTGAAGCGGCGGGCTGGGTGCTTTGAATCAAGCAAATAAAGGTGAAATCTTCTTCATAAGCCACGCCTTTTTCGGTGTATGCCAATCGCACCCGAGGGGCAATCACCTTGGTTTCGGTGGTCACACGACCCGACGCATGCTGACGATAAATCTCAGCCTGATGCCTCTTGCGTGCTGTCAAAAATGTCTCGTGATGACGTTCCCACGCATCGGCAAGACCCATCATTTCTTTTTCTGACACCACCACAAGATCTTGAATGTCGGGACGGAAATTCGGCAGCACCGCCTGCTTCACAAAATTGGCGGGGCTGGTGGCCGTTGGAAAATAAACCTTTCCGTCAGACACCGTGCCGTATTCTGCACCCGGCTGAGCAACCGAGGTAAACGAACCATCGGGCAGCCATGTCACTTGGTGGCCATGGGGGCCTGTGGCTCGGGCACTTACATTCACAAACGCGGCGTCCACTGCAGGGGTCCAGTAAACATCGGCGTCGAGGGTCCAGTTGGCGGGCAGCAACAAGGTGTGCGAAGTCAACCCCGTGACGTCTTTATCGTTAATGCGCGTGGGCTGAAGTCGCAGCAATGCGGTGGGCTCAACCGTGGCCGAAGCCGTGTCTGCTGACGCTGAAGCGTCAGATGCCTCTTCAGTCACATTTTCAGAAACACCCGAAGAGCTTTCGCTTTCAAGTGATTGAGCTGTCACGGCAGCCGCCGTGGCAGTGGTTGCAACGGCGGCCGTCGACGTTGTGGCCGCTGATGTTGCCGGGGCCATCGAAGCAGCCGTGTCGGCGGCAGCGTCCACCATGGTTTCAGACGCGGCAACCCCTTCTTCTGTTACCGCCTGGGGCTTGGCTTGAGCTTGATTTAGGTCTTGGGCGGCAACAGGCGCCACGGCGGCATCGTCAATCTCAACGTCGGCTGCGGCTGCGGCAACTTCAGCAGGGTAAAGATTCACCATGCGACTGGGTTGGCCTGCATGCACCACGGTGAAACGTGTTTCGGGCTGCGTGAGGGCGTGGGTTACCGCATCACGTCCATCAAGCTCAATCGCACCACCTGCTGTGTCGCGGGCTTCGGTAATCAAATCGCCTGGTACAAAACCTGCGGTGGCCGCGCGGCTGTCCGCGTCGACCTCAATCACACTCCAAAGACCTTTATGAATGCCTGCTTTCAGTGTGAGCCCCACAGGCGTGGTTTCAATTCCCGCTTCGGCGTCGGCGCCATTGGCAACGTCGGACTGATCCGCAGAACCATGATTGGTCTCCGCAAGAGATGTTCCTGCAGCCGTTGCGGCCAGCGGGGCTGATTCCCCTGCTGAACCCTGCTGTTTCACCAGCGCGTTGGAATCTGTGCCCGCATCCAACCCCGCGGCCGTTTCAACCCGACGCAACTGATAAGGCGCGCTGTCGGTCACCAATCGCAGCCCCGTTTCGCCCGTGGGCGTCAGCGTAAAAGCAAACGTTGCACCATTGGCTGTAAAGGTGCCGTGACTCGCGCCAAAGTCTGGCTGCGTGGTCGCTTCAAAGGGGTAGCGAGCATGTTCAAACACAAAATCGCCGTGAAGGGATCGGCCGTCCGCCCCTTGGGCATTAAGCTCAATCCGCAGGCCATCACCCTCAAACACATGGGGGGCCGCAGTGGCCGATGTGGCCGTCAAAGCGGCGGCAAGAGCGGCGGCAATGCCGTGGCGGGTACGCAAAACAGGCAAAGTCATTGAAAAACATCCTTGGCGAAATACAAACAAGTCAAAAACAAATGAAAGACCACCGGCAGCAATAAACAGCATTGCCCGGAACAATAATACCCCCAAGCCCCTCCTATTCTGACACATTCTCAGCGGCAGGCCTATATATCTATAACATTTAGGCATTATGAATTTTGCTCTACGTCGCATTGTGATTGGGTTATGGGCCATTGGCCTTCTATTAGGTGCTTTCCCCACCACGTCGTGGTGGCAGGGGGCCAACCCACCGGTTGCAAAAGCACAAACCCTTGAAAACGAGTCTAAAACGAAAAATCAGGCCGACCCTCCGCCTCTTTCCGATCTCTCCCAAGCTGCCCAGCCCGCCGCAGCAGGTGCCCGCCGAGGTGGGTTTAGCACCCTGCCCAGCGGAGCCAATGTGGCGATCATTCCCGTCCACGGCGACATCTACGACTTTGTTTTTCAAAGTCTTCAGCGCCGTGTACAACGCGCTTTGGCTCAGGGCGCCACCGCCATCGTGCTTGAAATCAACACCAACGGAGGGCTGGTGACCACGGCACTGGACATCGCCAAATTTCTTAAAGACCCCACCGAAGTGCCCGTCCCCACCGTGGCGTGGGTTCATCCCAAGGCCTATTCAGCAGGCATTCTCATTGCTTCGGCTTGCGATCAAATCGTGATGGCCCCTTCGGCGGCCACAGGCGATTGCGCTCCCATCGTGCCCGGCCGAGAGCTAGCGCCCACCGAACGCGCCAAAGCCTTTAGTCCCATCGCGGCCGAATTCAAAAGTTCCGCGACACAAAGCGGCTACACCTACGCCTCCTTTCATGCCATGTGTGTGCTGGGTGTTGAGCTGTACCTCATCGAAAACCCCGACACCGGCGAGCGGCTGGTGGTCAACCAAGCCGATTTCAAAATCATGGTCGAAGGCGACGACACCGGCCTTAAAACCGGCGGAACAAGCAGCGAACCTGGCATCGACGCCGTAACGCCCACGGAATCCACCACCGGCGACCTTGGCCTTTGGAAACCCATCGAAACCTTGCCCAGCGGCGCATCGGCCCCCCGGGGTCGCATTCATGACGGCAACACCCTTTTCACCATTGATGCGGTGCTTGCTTCCGACATCGGACTTTCGAAAGCCACCCTCACCACCGACGCGGCCATTCAACAGCACTTGGGCGCCGCCAAGGTATTTCGTGTCAACCAAAGTTGGTCAGAAAATGCCGCAGGGCTTTTGTCCACCTTGTGGGTGCGCTTGGTGTTGGTGCTGTTGTTGGTGGTGGGCATTGGCCTTGAACTCGCCAGCCCAGGACTGGGCGTGCCTGGGGCATTGGCCATCATGGCCGCCGTCGGACTCTTTGGTGCCCCCATGATCATTGGCCTTGCTGAACTTTGGCACGTGCTTCTCTTTGTCACCGGACTGGGCCTGGTGGTGCTCGAACTCACCACCGCCATGACCGCCGGGGCCCTGTTGGTGGTGGGCGCCTTGCTCATGCTTGTGTCGTTGGTACTGTCGGTGGTGCCCAGCGGCCCAGGCGGCTTGCCTGCGGGCGGCACGGGCGCCAACTTGCTGGCCTCGGCAGGCTACATGGTGGCGGCCTTGGGCTTGGGCTTTGTCGGACTCTTAACACTCACCCACCACCTGGGCCGCGTGCCAGGCTTTGACCGACTGGTGCTTGCCAACCCACCAAAATCAAACGATCGGCCCGCCGCCACACTCGATGGCGACACCCGACGCGGTCACGACATCGCCTTGGGCACCCACGGCACAGTGACATCCACCCTGCGGCCCGGCGGCACCGCACGGTTTGGTGATAATCCCGATGAAATTGACGTCATCAGCAGCGGCACCTTTATCCAAACAGGCGCCCAAGTGGTGGTCATTGAAGTCAATCGCTTTGAGCTGATGGTGGAAGAAGTGTGAGCAACACAAACGAAAGCTCCAAGCGACGGGAAGCAGAAAAACGACATAACCAATGGATTCTCTATGTGTAAAAAAATTGGCGTGATGGGCTGCGGAGTGGTGGCAGGGTACGGACATTTACCTGCTTTAATGCGCACAGAGGGACTGAGTGTCCACGCTTTGTTTGACCCCAGTGTGTCGCGACACAAAGCCATGGGGCAAACTTTTAACGTACCGCACACCACAGATTCTTTAGATGCGTTTTTCGACACCGGCATCGACGCGGTTTTAATTGCTTCGTCTGCCCCGGCCCATGCGGAAAATGTTTATGCATGTGCAGCACGCGGCCTCCCTGTGTTGTGCGAAAAACCACTGGCCATGAACGACCCCGAGGGCGAAGCCATGATCGCCGCCATGATCGCCGCCAAAGCGCCGCTTCATGTGGCATTTTGCTATCGCTTTAGTGCCGCCGCACTCGAAATCAAACGCTTGGTGGCGGGCGGAGCCATTGGCGACGTGGCCGCATTGCGGCTGATTTACAACTGGGATTGCCACGGACGATTTAACCACCGCGACCCCTCAGCAGGCTTGGCGTCTTATCGTGATGGTCGCATGCGCGAAGGTGGCCCCATGGTGGACTGCGGAACCCATCAAATTGATTTGGCCCATTGGTGGCTAGACAGCCCCGCAATCGCATGGACAGGCCACGGCGCGTTTATGGACGGCGGCTATGAAAGCCCAGACCATGTGTGGGCACATCTCACCCACGCCAACGGAGCCCACACCGCCGTCGAGATGAGCTATGGCTATGGCCACACCGCCCGTGACGCAGACAGCAGCTTCAAATACGAACTCATCGGATCACGCGGTGTGATTGTGTACGACCGCAACCCCGGACGTTTTGAATTGCGAAATTCTGATGGCACCACCCACATGCCCCACCACGAAGAAAAAGATTTTGACGCCATGCACCAAGCCTGGGCTCACGCACTAATCACCGGTGATTCAGGGCACTTGGCCACCGCCGCCGACGGACTCAACGCCACCCGCATTGCCGTCGAGGTCACCCGTCAAGCGTCTGCAGGTTCGTCGCCCAACTCAGGTTCAGGATGAATGGCCGTGATGCTGGGTTGGTCCGGCTGCGAAAGGTCTATTTCACGCCGTCCCGGCGTGCCGTCCATTTTAAGAGCCACCACAATGGGCTTGGTGTTGGCGCCCGGCACACCGCGAAGCACCTGAGCGTCGCGGCCATCTGAAAGTGAAATGCGCGTGCCCACGGGAAACAACGACAACGCATCAAGCAAAGCACGCATGGCCGATTTGTCGAACTTGCCGGTTTTGGTGTCGGCCAGCAAAATCTTCATTGCATCATGGCCAGAGTATGCCGGGCGCCAAGGCCGTGGCGCCGTGAGCGCGGCATAGGCGTCGGCCACCGCAATGATTTTGGCCGCAGGCGAAACAAACGTCGGCTTGCGACCACGCGGGTAACCTTGGCCATCACGCCGCTCATGCACTTGATAAACCGCATGCTTCACGGCATCACTGATTCCGCGAAGGCCATTCAAAATTTCCAACGTGCGATCGGGATGCTCAGCCATGGTGCGCAGCTCGCCGGCGGTCAGCTCACGCGGCTGATCGTGCACAGGCGGCGACACCTTGGCCATGCCCAAGTCATGCAACAACGCCGCCACACCGGCGTCAGACTGGGCCGCGGGATCAAATCCCATGCGCTGGGCCAACACCAATGTCAGCAAACTGGTTTTAAGTGAATGGCGATAGCGGTGCGGATCTTGGGTGGAACGCACGCGCACCAACATGGCCAACAAAACCGGATCGTCATTTAAAAAACCGCTGAAATCCTCGATCAGGTGATAGGCCATGTCGGCATTTTCAAGCGTGCCGTCAAGCAATTCGGGCACCATTCGAGCATAATTCTCAAGCGCTTTGTTGTAAGCCTTTTCGGCATGCGGCAAACGCTCGAAAAAAGCGTCGATACTCAAACAAGGCACATCCACATTGGTGTAAACCAAATCGGGATGATCGGCCGCGGGGCCATCGGGGGCCGATTCAGGGGCCGACAGAGGGGCCAACAGAGAGCCCCCGTCGCGTGGACGGGATTGCGACTCTTCTGCGGTTACGCCCGCTGCATGACGAACCTTTTTAATCCCGCGTTGCTGAAGTTTTTCAATAAAAGCGCGGGTGATCACCACGCCACTGCGAAGCAGCAGCAGACCTTCTACGTCATAAATGTCTTGCGGCAAAGGTTGGTTCACTGCCAACGATTGAACGTCAATGTCTGGTGTATTTAATTCTGACTGGCCCATGATCTTTCTTCCTACCACGTTTCGTGGCGTCTTTACGCCTCAGCAATGGTCAACGTGTTAATGACGTCGCCTTGCTTCACTGAGTTCACCACGTCTTGTCCCTCAATCACTTTGCCAAACACGCCGTGCTTTCCATTGAGGTGCGGGGTGGCGCCATGGGTGATGAAAAACTGACTTCCATTGGTGTTTGGGCCTGAATTGGCCATCGACAAAATGCCTGGGCCGTCGTGCTTTTTGGCCAGTGCGCTTTTTTCGTCATCAAACTTATAACCCGGGTCACCGGTGCCAGTCCCTTGAGGGCAACCACCTTGGATCATGAAGTCGGGGATGACACGGTGAAATTTCAATCCGTCGTAAAACCCGTCCTTGGCCAACTTAATAAAGTTGCCCGTGGTTTCAGGGCAATCAGCCACAAACAATTCAAGCCGAATGGTGCCGCGCGTCGTGTCAAAAGTGGCAGTGGTCATGAAAAACTCCAGAGAATTCAAGGTTCTAAATAAAGACAAAGGGGAGGAGAGTTTAGCGAAAACACAGAATCAGGATTGAAACGACTTCAAATGCTCCTTATCAACAAAAAAAGGCCCATGGCCAAAAGCCATGGACCTCATTCTGATTAAGCCATTTCTCACATGCCAAACAGCCACACATGGGCTTTATTTGAATGTATCCGAAATCTCAACCCCCATCACCGCGTCAAGATTGGGATAGTTTTTGTCAAGAAAGGCGTTGCCATCAAGCTGAATCCGGCGTTGTAATTGGCTGGGTGCCTCGCCATAGCCGCTAAAGAGGTCTTCAGCCACATCAAGCCCTTGAATGATTTTGGCAAAAGGAGCAAAGCCCAAGTCATCCAAAAAGACATTGTCGGCGAGGTTCACGAACACCTGCGTGGTGCGGGTGTTGGGTTCGGCGGCCGCGGCAAATGCCACCGTGCCACGAAGGTTGCTGTGACGAACCGGTTCATCGGCGATCGACGCATTGCGCCACGCAGTGGCCACATTGGGAAAACCATGAATGCCCCACTGCACCACAAACCCCGGAACTGCCCGAAAGAACCGATTGTTATTGTAAAAACCCGATCGGGCAAGGTGGTAAAAACGATCGGCCGCCAACGGGGCCCAGTCGCGGTGCACACGAAGCGTGAAAACCCCGCGGGTGGTCGTGAAGCGAGCGTCGTATTGCGCAGGGCTTTGACCGCGAAACAAGGCATCGCCAGGATCGGCCAAACGACGCAAGTCCGGCACCGCAACGGCGTGCTGTCCTGCCGCCATTTCACTGGATGGTTTTGCATCTGATTCGACACGGGCCACGTCAAGCGTTGCTGCGGGGTCGGGTGTCACCGACGCGTCAGACACCACGGCGTCCGCAGGGTTGAGCGAAACAGCGGAATCGAGAGAATCTGCAGAATTAGAAGCCGCCGCAGGAGGGGTTTCTACAACAGGGGTTTCTACAACAGGGGCCTCAACAACAAGAGCAGGCTCAACAACCGAAGAATCGGGCAAGCGATCAATCGCAACCGCCGCTGTCGCCGCTGCGGTTGCAACACCCGCCGTTTTCAATCCCACGACATGGTCTTCACCCGAGGTCAAGGCGTCAGACAAAGCGTCTGTTGTTGTCGAAACATCCGTCGAAGCTTCCGACGATGTGGCCAAAGACTCACTGGGGGTTTTGTTGGCCAGCGGATTAACACTCAGTGGATTTTGCGGGGCCTCATCAATGGCTGCTGAATGGGCCGACGTGAGGTCAGACTCCACCGGTGTGAGATCCACCGATGCGGCGTCAGATCCCAAATCCAAGGCGTCGGGGTCGGCGTTCATCGACGTGGCATTCGCGGCAGAATCCGCCAACGGCAACTCCAAGGTTTCATCCCCTGCTTGGCGTAAAGCAGACGCTTGCGTCGTCGCTGTACTTGCCGCATCCGTCGCCGGCACAGTGGCCGTGGATGCAAGGTCTTTCGTTGAACCCGTCCCCCAGTCTTTCGCCTGGCTGTTCATGTCAGACATGTCAGGCGTCTCGGATTGCGACGTTTGGGCGAGAGCCTCTTGTTGAACACTTTGAACGTTCTGCTGAACATCCTGTTGAACGTCTTCCGAAACAGGCGTCTCTTGAATTGCAGGGGCTTCAGGGGTTTCTACAACCGGGCGAATCGCTTGCGGATCAGACGCAGGCACCGGTGCGATGGCGTCGGCCTGGGTTTCAACCGCAGGTGAAACAGAGGAAGTTTCCGGTTCAAGATTCGACTCAAGAGAAGAAGCGGCGGCGTCCTCGTGAGAAACCGCTTGAGAATCCTTTTGGGGCGTGGACGTCACCGAAGAGATCGCGTCTTGGGATCCCACAGGAACTTCAAGGGCTTGAGGGGTTGCCACAACGACAGGTTCAGCCATGGGCAAGCCCGGCCACGGTGCAACAACGGCAGCAGGAAGAACCGCGCGGGCCGATTCGCCAGAAGACAACCGCGATGCTGCGGAGCCCGTGGTCGCCGCACCCGGAAGGCCCGTCATCGCATCGTCCACCGCACGGTCTGCGGTTTGTGATAAATCCGCCACGCCGTCAACATCTTGATTCAACGCAGGGGCCGCAGCATCAGTCGTTTCGAGCACGGGCATCTTTTCTCCCGCAACCCAAGGGTCTGCCACAACAAGGGGGTCCGTGGAGTCCGTAAGGGTTGCCTCGCTGTCAACAACATCAGGCACGACCACGGCTCCAGCCGTTTCCGTGGAATCCTCTGTGAGCACCTTAGAATCCGCCGCAACCACCTCGGCCTGTTTTGTCACAGGCAAGGCGCGGGTCATTTGCGATCGCTGCTCTGGAGCCATCAAGCCTTCAGCCAAACCCAACGCCGCAGGAGCTTGCAACCGGGGATCCTCTAAGCGGTCAACCCATTGCCCTGTGGCCTGAGCAGCCCCCAAGTCGGCTGCAACACGTGTGAGCTGACGAACAGCTTGGCCCACGCCCGGCTTGCCCGCATGCTCGGTCGCCAAAGCCGCGGCTTTTTCCAAGGGAGCAAGAGCCTCTTCAAAAGAAGACCCCGCAACCCCACGAGCGGCCGCCAACATGGCCATGCCTTTGATTTGTGCCGCAGGACTTTGAAGCCCTGAAACCCTGTGTTTCACGACGGCAGGCTGACCCAACGCCGCATGCGCCCCAGCCACGGCCAACACCGAAGCCTCTGTGGTATCGCGTCCCAAAAGTGTCAATGCACTCACCAGATCAGCTTGTGCCCCGCGGCGTTCGCCAGCCCGGGCTTGAGCCTCAGCCAAACCCGCAAGATGCGCGGCCCGAATCGCATCAGAGGCATCTGTTGTTTCAAGCAATTCCCGCAGTTCATCAAACTGGCCCGCTTCCATCAACGCAGGAACCCAAGCAGACAACGCTTGAGCGCTGGACCGCGCGGCAACAACCCCCGCTTTTAAGCGAGCTTGAACAGCCGGATCGTTCGGATTGGCCATCACCAAAGCAGCGGCCAAACGGGCCTCCGCAGCGGTTCGATCCAACCCCTCGGGCATCTCTGCAATACGGGCAGCGGCATCGTCACCTCGGCCTGCTTGGGCAAGCGCTTGGGTTAATGCTGCACTGACGGGCCCTTGGGCGTTGCGGTGAGCCAAGGCGCGTTCACACAATTCGGCAAGCCCGAAATATTTTTGTGCCCCAGCAACATCACCCGAAGCCGCCTGAAAGCCGGACAGCGCCGCCATGAGCTGGCCCTTTTCACTAAGCGCCTCGGTGAGCTCTGCCCCGCGCCCCGTGATCCGGCGGGCACTCGCCGCGGCGCGATCCAGCCATTGCACACCATCAAGGGTGGAATCCGTCAGGGCGGTGTCGGCCCACACCGTCGGACTTATGAACCCCGCCATGGGCGCCGCCGCGCACAAGGCAAAAGACCACGATCGCAAAGAACAAACGACTTTCTCCGAAGCAAATTTCACAGCAAAGATCCCAAGAGTAATAAGGAGTCAAACAAAAAAACCGCCGACAGGCGGTGCTTACATGATATCCCGCGTCTGGCCGTGCACCTAATTTAATGAATCAAAAACACAATATTCTCTTCGGCGAACCCTTTTTTTGAGGCTCCACACAGAGAAAAACACCCACGGGCTAAGGCTTGGCAAAAAGGCCGGATAGGCTACGGGCATGACAGCCCCCGACCCGCCTTCCACCCCCTGCTGTGGCCCCAACACCTCCAATCACGGCAAATACCCTGCGATTCCCCCTCAGCCTGCGCCAGGCCCCGAATCCACTTCACACGAGGGAATGGTGCGCCTTGACGGCGGGGGGTTTTGGATGGGAAGTGAGGACCCCAAAAGCTTCCCCAGCGATGGCGAAGGGCCGGTTCGAAAAGTCACCCTAAGTCCCTTTTGGATTGACGCCACCGCGGTCACCAATGCCGCTTTTGCCCGTTTTATTGCCGATACGGACTATCTCACCGAGGCTCAGCGATTTGGCTGGTCCTATGTTTTTAAACCTCATCTGTCCGCCAAGTTTGCCGCAGGACTAAGGGAAGTCCCCGAAATCCCTTGGTGGGTCGCCGTCCCTGGAGCCCGCTGGGACCGCCCCTTGGGCGAGCGATCCTCCATTAAAGACATTCCCAACCATCCCGTGGTGCATACCAGCTGGAATGACGCCTGCGCCTATGCCGCGTGGGCGGGCAAAGTGCTTCCCACCGAAGCCCAATGGGAGTTTGCCGCCCGCGGGGGAACCGATCGCCAGACCTTTCCTTGGGGTTCTCACCTAGAGCTGCGAGGCCAACACCACTGCAATATTTTTCAAGGCCGTTTTCCTGATCGCAACACCGCCGCCGATGGATTTGCCGGCACCTGCCCCGTGGACAGCTACAAGCCCAATGGATTTGGCCTGTTCAATGTTTGCGGCAATGTCTGGGAGTGGGCCTCCGACGGGTATAGCCCCACTTGGCACGCCGAAGATCGCCCCGAAACCCGCATCGATCCCACCGGCCCGTCCAACGCCGAAACCCCCATTGACAGCGCAGGGCAAAAACGCCGCGTGCAAAAAGGTGGCAGTTTCTTATGCCACCATTCCTACTGCAACCGCTATCGATTGGGGGCCCGCACCGCCAACGCTCCCGATTCTGCAACAACCCACACGGGGTTTCGCTGTGTCAGGCCCATCTCCACAGAGGGCATGCCAGCCCCTGTCAAGCTTTAACGGTTACGCGGCCAAGGCAAAACATACGCCCTGTGCCGAAACGCAAGCCACAAAAACCATCCATCGTGCCTCTAAACAGCACAGTCGAAACTCCGTTCGCACGAAAAGAAGAACCGGTCCGCTCTTCCATTTGTGTTTCCCACGGGTTTATTCGACATGTTCAAGTCATTCCCCCTTCCGGCTTTTCTCCGCCGCACACCGTCCGAGGGTCATTCCCACACTGCAGGGGATCGTTGGGTCGAACGTTTGCTCGAACAACGCTTGGCCGTCGAATCCGAAGGCCGCCAACTGGGACGCACCAGCGACAACCTCCAAGACGGATTGATCGACCTGCGTGTGGCGAGCCCCGGCGAGCCTCGACATCCCGGCGAAGTATTCGATCGCCTGCGATGGGGCGGCTATTTTGCCACAATCGACACCAACTACAACAAAATCGCTGAATTGCAGCAGAAATACGACAATGCCAACGGGTTTGTCGTAGAGCAGCCCCTCAACGATCTGTGGCACGCTCCTTTGGGCATTCGCATACCTGGCATCACACCCCGCGCATGGGCCTTTGTGGCCCGTAAAACCGAACTTGTTCGGCCCGACGAAGATTCAAAACGATCGACCTACGACGTGGTACTCACCCGCGACGAAAACGAATCCGAAGGCTTCTGCGTCACCAAACGTGTTCCCTCGGTTGAAGGTGTTTTGCGACGAATCAACGCCCGCTTCCCGGGGCTTGATCCCGTGGCGGCCAAACAACGGGCCCGCAAACTGGTGGGCGATGTTTTTCCGCTGTTTCTCACCCGCGAAACCAAATGCTTGGAACTCCTTCAAAAACGCCTGCCCAAGCACCTGCGCAGCCGCGTGCCCAAGCCTTTGCGTATTGGACGTGACAAACGTGGTTTGGTCACCCGACTGGACATGAACTGGCTGCGAAATGGCCGCCAAAAACCAATGGCCCAAGCCGAGTTTGCCGCCTCTTCGATGGAGCTTCTCGCCGCACTGCACGACGATGCAAAAATCATGCACCTGGACCTTCGACTCGACAACATGGTCATCACCGCCGACGGCGTGGGGTTTGTCGATTTCGGAACCTCCGCTCAAATTGACGAAGACCTGACCACCCGCCCGGTGCTTAATAGTTTGTTCATGGAATTGATGCAGACCAGTGAAGTTCAAAAAGTGCTCAGCGACATGCTTGCTCGCGGCGAAGTCACCAGCGCTTCACTCAAAGACATCGCCGGCAAGCCCGATCGCGGAATGGACATTTTTTACTTGGCGGTGCAAATCAACCACCCCCATTTCAACCCTGAATTGGAGCGGCTGGTGGATTACGACGCCATGGGCAACGAAGCCCGTACGCTGCACGCCCTGTCTGCCGCCGTGTTACGCCCCAAAAACCCTGCCATGTCGCAATTTAAAAATGCACGGGATTTGCTCCGTGGAATCAACCGGGTCCAACGTCGCAGTGCGGCCTAACCTCCATTCTTTAACCCCACTAAAGAGTGCGAAACGTACCTGTTCGATCCCTGCATGCCCCTGACCAAGCCTTAATTTAAAGAAAAACAGCCCCGCTCTAAGCGAACCCTGTTTACACTGGGAAGATGGCCGCAACTCTTTCCACCCAAAACATCAACGTCGAGGGTCTCTTGCCCTTGATCACCCCCCAAGACCTTGAAAACCGCCTACCGCTGACCGACGTGTCGCGGGCCACCGTGCTGCGCGGTCGCCAAGAAATCGAAGCCATTCTCAACGGTAACGACCCACGCCCTTTGGTGGTGGTGGGCCCTTGCTCCATTCACGACCTCAAAGCCGCCATGGAATACGCCAAGCGGCTGGCTGAACTCAAAGACAAAGTGCAAGATCGACTGTGCATCGTCATGCGGGTTTATTTTGAAAAACCACGCACCACTGTGGGTTGGAAAGGGCTGATCAACGACCCTGCTTTGGATGGCAGTTTCGATGTGTCGCACGGCCTAGAATTGGCTCGCCAATTGTTACTTGACATCACCGCCTTGGGCCTTCCGGCAGGCACCGAATTTCTCGACCCCATCACCCCGCAATACCTAGACGACTTAATCAGCTGGGCCGCCATTGGTGCTCGCACCACCGAAAGCCAAACCCACCGTCAAATGGCCAGCGGGCTGTCGATGCCCGTGGGCTTTAAAAATGCCACCAACGGATCGCTGCAAGTGGCGCTCGACGCCATGCAGTCGGCCTTAAGCCCCCATCACTTCATTGGCATCAATGAGCAAGGCCAGGCCTGCGTGGTTCACACCCGGGGCAACACCTATGGCCATGTGATTTTGCGTGGTGGATCCGACGGCTCAAATTACGATCCCGCTGATATTGCCAACGCCGCGGAACGACTTCGCGCCGCGGATCTTTCGCCACGGCTGGTGGTGGATTGCAGCCATGCCAATTCAGGCAAAATTTCAGCCCAACAAGAAACGGTCTGGGACAGCCTGGTTGCCCAACGGGCCCAAGGCACCACCGCCATCACCGGCATGATGCTGGAATCCAATTTGTCAGAGGGCAATCAGTCCATTCCCCAAGACATCTCGCAATTGCGTTACGGCGTGTCGGTCACCGATGCCTGCTTGGGATGGGACAAAACCCACGAATTGATCACCCGTGGGTACGACCAATTGGCCTCCGTGTTTTCCTAAAACACCCCTCGATGCGGCTAATTAGTGCGCCGTTAAGCCGTCATTCTGGGTTGAGCGCCTTGGGAAAACAGCCGGGCAAACGGTGCGGGCTCCGCCCGCGGTAGGCTGGATTCACAAGCGAGCTCAACGTGTACCCTCGTTTTTAGGCTTGACGCTGCGCTAGGACGTTTTCTGGCCAACCCATGTACCGCATGGCCTTAAAACGAATTTAAAAAACCCAATGCAAAAAAAATTCTCCTTTTAAGCCTAATTCCTCAACTCCATGGCGATAGCAGCCGATGATTCTTGCATGGACTTCTGGCGTCAAACTGAAACCCCTGAGCACGGCGGAGACGACAACCGACGTCGTCACGGCCGGCTCAAAACCGAAGGCACACTCTCGTCACTGGGCGAGGTGGTGGATATTTCTGCCTCAGGCATGCGTGTGGTTCGCAAAGGCACCATGCCCGTGGCCGAAGGCGAAATGTTCCGCATCGAGCTTCAAATCGACAAGCAAGTGCTTCCCGTCGATGTGCAGGTGCGACGCATCCGCAAACTGGGCCGACGCAAAATGGAGTTTGGCCTAGAGTTCATCAACCTCAGCGACGAAAACCGAATGAACATCACCCGACTGGCACGCATCGCCGCCCAAGGCGCCCGCGCCCTGTGGTGATCTCCGGCAGATTTTTCATTCAAAAACACACCTCACACCGCGAATCATTTCGCGGTGTTTTTTTGCCTGCCTTTCTCCTGCCCCCTCGCGCGATCAACGCCCCACAAAGCCAATGGGCTCACCGGCCATCATGCGATAAAGCGTCAGCAATCGACCAATTTGATCGCTGGCAAGCCGTTCTTCATGCACCCATGCCCGAGCACGCAGGCCCAAATCCGTCGCGTCGTCGGGCGTGGCAATCAATCGCTCAAGCGTCTCAGCCCAAGCCATGTCATCAGGTTGCTCCAGCACCCATGCCGTGTGATCCGCCGTAAGCTCATCAAGGGCGGGATCGGCTGCCGCCAACACCGGCAAACCACACGCCATGGCTTGAAGCGTTAGCCCACGGTTGCGGCCCAACACCTGGGGCAACATCAACGCATCGGCCTTCAACAAAAGTTCGCGATGCCCCACACCCCGCGGCACAAACGAAATGTTGGGCAACAAGCCACGCCGCTCAACCTCACGCCACAGGCGATGCGGATCGGTGCGGAAAGTGTCAAAAAAGAATTGCGCCTCGGGCCGCTTCTTCACCACCTGGGCAATGCCCCCCAGTGCCGCCCGGTACGCATCGTCCAGCACACCGTCGCCACACACCGCCACGCACACCGGATCGCCTGGAGCCCGCTGGCGATATTGCGGCGATTGAACATGCACCCCCGGAAACACCGTTTCAATCTGCACGAGATTTTGCGTACAACGACGTAATTCTGTCGCCAGGGGTTCGCCCGCCGCCGCCAACATGTACCGCGTGGGCTGAAGCTGACGAACCAATTGAGCCGCCGCGTGAGCATCCGACCAGGCCGCAGCACGAAAAATCACCGCGGCATCGAGCTGTTCACCCAAAGTGGCCGCCGCCGACCAAACATCACGGTGCAGCGCATGAATCACACTCACTGGAGCGCCCGCCGAGGCACCCCCCGAGGGGGCAGGCGGATCTGCCAAAACGTGGCCCAAACGCACCAAACGGCGGTGATTCAAAACCCCATAGCGCGACGCTTCCCATGTCAGCCGACGTCCCAACATCGGCGTGTTGGAAAGTGGCCCCTCAGACGGGCCTGCATCCGCAGGGTCCATCATGGCATCCCAACGGCGTGCACTTCGCCCCTCACGCTCACGATCCCGCAAGCCGCCGCCCACGTCGGCCTCGCGCCGGTCCAAGGCGTCTCCACCGCGCCGCGCCAGCCGCACCGCATCGGCGGGCACAATACGCGTGATCTGCACCTGCTCATCCACAAGGCCCACACACAACTGACGAAACTCAGGAAGTTCGTCCGCCAAGTAATCGGCATTGGCAATAAACACAACATGCATGACATCATGGTACGCGCTAGCCCAACCAAGGCGCGTACCATGGTGCCCATGCCCGATGCCCCTTGGACCACGCGACGACTACTGCAGTGGACAACCCAACATTTTGAAGAGCGCCACGTCGATTCACCACGCGTGTGCGCCGAAATGCTATTGAGTCATGTGCTCAAGGTTGAACGACTTCGGCTTTATATGGAGCCCGATCGACCCGCAAGCGATGCCGAGCGTACGCAGTATCGCGATTTGGTCACACGCGCAGGACAACACGAGCCGGTGGATTATTTGGTGGGGCGGGCTCCCTTTTTTGGGTTAGAACTAGAAGTCAATCCTGCCGTACTCATCCCTCGCCCCAGCACCGAAACCTTGGTGGAGTTTGTGCTGCAAGACGCCCGGCACCGCGAAGGAAACCCCATCGCCCTCGCCGATGTCTGCACCGGCAGTGGGGCGGTTGCGGTGGCCTTGGCCAAACACCTGCCTGCGGCCTCGGTCGTGGCCACCGACCTCTCTGAACCCGCGCTCGAAGTCGCTCGCCGCAACATCATTGAACACGGCGTGGCAGACCAAATCGACGTGCGCCGGGGCGATTTATACGCCCCGTTGGCCGAAGCACGTTTTGACTATTTGCTCTCCAACCCGCCTTACATTCGAGACGCCGAGTGGGCCGACGTGGCCCCCAACGTCAAAGATCACGAGCCCACCACCGCACTGCGAAGTGGAACCGACGGACTCGACCATTTGCGCCCGCTTATTGCCGCCGCCGCCGACCACCTCAACCCCGGCGGCCATGCGCTGTTCGAACACGCCGCGTCACACGAAGATGACGTCTTGGCCCTTGCCACCGCCGCAGGCTTTTCAAACGCCCATGTGCTGCGCGATCACGAACGCCTACCCCGCGTGCTGGTGCTCACGGCCCCAGAATAAAAAGGTTGGACACGCCTCATTTTCGCCCCGCATTCTTGCTCCCGCGCCCCTAAAAAAACAATTCCGCGCGTCACGGTTCGATTTTAAGGGCGTCTTAAATTCGCTTGCGGTCCCCACTCGCCGCAAGCAAGCCCGCATCGTTTGCCTAAAAGCCAACCCCCGAATTAGGTCAACCGGTGCATTAGCGCATCACGGCCCATTCACGCACCGGCTGCACCGTTTGGTGTTCAGGATTGTCTGTTGTTCCAGGTGTGGCAAAGGTAAATGCACGGTTGCGTTGCACCAACACAGGTCGCCGAAGCGGCTGCCCCTGATCATCCATCAACGCTTCGCCCGTTACGGGGTCGGTGGCCGCTTGGGTCACCGGCTCGCCCGTGCGAGGCGAAATCAGCGCCCGTACTTCACCATCAGCGCCCGCAAAAAACACCGTAAATGTGTCGATGTCCAACGGTGAAACAGGCCAAATGGCCACACTTTCCTTGGCAAAATCTTGGCCCTGAAGCAACGTGCCCACCACATCATCGGGGCTTTCAAGCAGTGGATTGGCCAAACGATCGGCCACCGCATTAAAAACCGCAGGTGCAATGCGACGCCCTGCAATCACAATCTCGCCGTGGTCATTGGTCACCGTGATCTCAGGCACAAACAATCGATCCGCACCGGTTTTGTTAATCACCTTGTATGGCATGTACCAATACCATCGACTTTCAACCGAAATGGCACGCGGGGTGGCCAATGTCAGGTCATAAGCCCACGCATTGCTCACCGCCGCAGGGGTGGCGTAAGTTCCAGGGTTGTCCTCACCCGCCACAGCGGGAGAAGTCACGGTTGCCCATGCAGCAATCAAACAAACAAAACGCAGCAGGGGGGTGTGGCGGAGACGCATGGCGACACCTCAAAAAAGGAGCAAATAAAAAACAACAGGCAAGGCCAACACGGCACTCAAAGCCCAAGACCAAGCAGTCTACCACCGGCCCGCCGTATCTCTCACAGAACATCGAGCGCGTCCGATACGATGTCTTGGCACGCCATGACACCACCCGACCCGCCCAACCCAACCCCGACGCCTCACGGAATGCCCACGGTCATTGACCCCTTGGGGCCCCATGGCCCCCAAGCCTTGGCCATGCTGCTTACAGGTCGAATCGACGCCTCAACCCCCGAAGTGGGGGCCTTTGTCGATTATGCCCGTGAAAAACAAATGAACTTAAACGGGCTTTACGCTGTTTTAGACCGCCGCGGGCGGCCGCGCCGGTCAACATTGGTCATTCCAGGCGTTGGCCACACCGCCATGCTTTTTGTTTCGCCGCTGTCACGCGCTGCCGAAATTAACGCCATGGCCCAAGTGGTGGCCACAGCCCTCACCGGCCCCATCGCCCGCCAAGCATCCCTTGTGCAAGCCCTGATCGATCCGGACGAATCGCTCAAACACGCCGCTCTTGAACGCGGTGGAATGCGCCCACTGGCCGAATTGCTGTATTTACACCGCCCCGGCAGCAACCAAGCCCCCGCTCCCGCGCCGCCCAAAGGCCTTTCAAGCGTTTCATGGACCCCTGCCCACAACGCCGCCTTTGCCCAAGTGATTGAGGCCAGCTACGAAGACACCCTCGACTGCCCCGATCTTCGTGGGCTGCGGCACACTGACGACGTCATCGCCGGCCACCGAGCCACAGGCGTTTTTCACCCCGAACTTTGGACCTTGTGGTCCGACGCCCAAGGCCCTGTGGCCGTTTTACTCATGGCCGAAGCCGCCGCCCACCCCCAAGCACCACCCGGCACCGCCCCAGGCACCGAACTGGTCTATTTGGGCATCGCGCCGCGCGGGCGCAGGCAAGGGCTGGGCAAAGCCTTGGTGGATTACGCCGTGACTGCCGCCACACCCTTTGGTGGCGGCATTTCACTTGCCGTCGATCGCGACAACCCCCACGCGCGTCGCTTGTACCGTCGCGCCGGTTTTATGAACACCGCGCGCAAGTGCGCACTCATCGCCACGCATGCGTCACCCTAAAACACAAGCCCCACACAAACACGATTCACCTTGAAATACATTTTTTAAATCGATGCGGATTTCCTTGCTTTTAAACGAAAAACAAGTAATTAAAACCCAAAAAAAATGTATCCACCCACTTATCCACAACTTGTGCGGCGTCCCCACACACCTTTCGTGGACAAAAAGTTTTTTCGCTCTAACCGTTTGTTTTTTGAGGGCTTTGAATTGCAACCCCACCTCACAACATCTCCCCCCCATTGAATCTCAATCACCTCTCGCTTATCTTCCTTCCTGTCACCGAGGGACCGGTGATCGACGCTTCACACGCCGGCCCGCCGCGACGGATTGCGGGACATCGCACGTTTCTTTCTTCTGCACGCGCTCTGCTTCGCCGCCGGCGTCCCAACACCACCATGGTGAGGACGGCGCGATCGTTGCAACCTCGCGAACAGACGTTTTAAGCGAGCATTGCAGATCACTTCTAGGCAGCACCGACTCTCATCCGTCGCCGCCTCGATCACGGGCACATTCATGACCCACGGTTCGGTTCAAGGAACCTCCGCGCTTAGGCCTTGCTGGCCTGCCCCTTGGGGCAAACCAAGCAAGGTTGCCGCCGATGGTTCCACAGGTTGCTTCGCCTCCACGCCAGCAACCTTTTGTGCCGCCCCTGTTCGACCTCTGTCCCACCTGCCTAGAGGAAATCGGTTTTGAGTCCCACCCTCACACACTCCCCAACCACGCATTCCCCCCGTGTTGCCCCCACCGACATGCACGCCATTCAAAAGACGTCGCGAATGGCGTCAGAAGAGGCCTCTCAAGACACCTCAGAAACGCCATCGCTCCAATCGCCGCCTCAGAACAACACCCATGACGATCTAACCGCCGGCGTTCGCCGCCGCCTCGCCACCGCACTGGGAGCGCGCCGCTACGACCTCACCTTCGCCCACGCCGTTCATCTGTCCGTTGCCCAG
>JAZGFZ010000267.1:0-4995 GCA_036480015.1 Algisphaera sp.
TGGGCTTTGCCCCCCACGGCAGCCCCAAACGACTCGCCGACCGCCTCCAACACATCGCCCTCAAACTTCCAGGCCTCACCCACCACCACCAAGCCCCCGCAGTCACCTGGCACGACGGCGTCGTGGCATAACGTGGCAAAGGCCGCGCAGCCACTCTCCAACCCTCTTCCGCGAACCGCGATACGATGGGCAGCGTAAAATCCCACGCCGCCTTAGGCGTTTAAAATTTGGCACACCGCTCCCTCTGGGGCGGGGCCCGCTCCAGTCAGTTCTCCGGCTTGCCCCTTTACGAAGCCCGCTCCCGCACATTGCCCCACCGATTGGCACCACGCCCGTCGCTTGTTCCGCAAACCAGGTCCAGGGAAACCCCTTTTGGTGTCGTACATCGCGTTCTTACCACTGCAACAAGCTTTTGACCTTTTGCGTCAAAAGCCCCATGCACTCAACGCACCGCGTCGCCTTGCCCCCCGCGCCCATCCCGCGCGGCCCCTCCTGACCTAACCCGTGCCTCACCTGACTGGCAAAGTCGTCTTTCAACAGACGACCTCGCCCCCCGCCCTGGTCTTTGAGTCAACACGCATCTCGCGTGTTTCACCCAAACCTTGGCGCTGTGCCCTTCACCCCCACGGCCCTAGAGCCGAACGGAAAAGGGCCCCCATGACTCTCCTTAACACCCTCTTGGCCGACATCGCCGGCCCCACCGCCTTGCTCATCGCCGCCGTCACCGGCATCGGCAGCTTTGTGGCCGCATGGTTCATGGGCCGAGGCGGCGCCAACGGCGCCGTCACCCACGCCAAACGCGAATCTGAAACCCTGCTCACCCAAGCCAAAGGTGAAGCCTCCACCCTCATCAAACAAGCCGAACTCGACGCGCAAACCTCTCAGGTTAAACGCCGCGAAGCCTTCGACAAAGAAACCGAAACCTCCCGCAACGGCCTGGCCGAAAAAGAGCGTCGCCTCACCAAACGCGAAGACAATCTCGACAAAAAACTCGACGTGCTCACCACCAAAGAAAAGCACCTTCAAGACGTCGACAGCAAACTCCAAAAAACCCAAGAAACCATCGCCCAAAAAGAAACCGAAGCCGAAGAAATCCTCAGCAACCGCCGCCGCGAAGCCGATCAACACGCCGAGCGTATGAAAGCTGAACTACAACGCGTTTCTCACCTCAATGAAGAAGACGCCAAGCGCGAAATGATGAGCCTTTTGGAACAACAGCTCACCCACGAATCTGGCGCCTTGGTTCGCCAAGTCACCGAGCGAGCCGAAGAAGAAGCCAAAGAAATCGCCCAAAAAATCACCCTCACCGCCATTCAACGCTACGCCAGCGAACACACCGCCGAAAGCACCACCAACAGCGTAAAAATTGAAGACGAAGCCATGAAAGGCCGCGTCATTGGCCGCGAAGGCCGCAACATTCGCGCCTTCGAACAAGCCACCGGCGTCGACGTTGTCGTCGACGACACCCCCGGCGTCATCATCGTCAGCTGCTTCGATCCAGTCCGCCGCGCCACCGCCAGCGAAACCCTTCGCCGCCTGCTCGAAGACGGCCGCATCCACCCCGCCCGCATCGAAGAACTCTTTACCCAAGTGGGCGAAGAAATGGACAAGAAAATCGTCAAATACGGCAAAGACGCCTGCATCGAAGCCAACATTCGCGGCCTGCACCCCAAAATCAGCGAACAAATGGGCCGCCTGCACTACCGCACCAGCTACGGCCAAAACATTTTGCAGCACAGCCACGAAGTCGCCTACCTCTGCCAAGTCATCGCCGACGAACTGGGCCTCGACGGCGAACTTGCCCGCCGCTGCGGCTTTTTGCATGACATCGGCAAAGCCATGGACCACGACGTTGAAGGCGGCCACCCCCAAATTGGCGCCGACTTCTGCCGCAAATTTGGCGAAAACGAAGCCGTCCTCAACGCCATCGCCGGCCACCACAACGACATCCCCGCCACCACCGCCTACACCCCCATCGTCATGGCCGCCGACGCCATCAGCGGAGCCCGCACCGGCGCCCGCCGCGAAAGCCTCGAACGCTACGTCAAACGCCTCAAAGACCTCGAACAAATCGCCCGCGACCAACGCGGCGTCAAAGAAGCCTTCGCCATCCAAGCCGGCCGCGAAGTACGCGTCATCGTCGACCCTCACAACATCAGCGACAACGACTGCCACGCCATCGCCCGCCACATCGCCAAACGCGTCAGCGAAGAAATGACCTTCCCCGGCGAAATCAAAGTTAGCGTACTACGCGAAATGCGCACCATCGAGTTTGCGAAGTAATCGCCACCCAATGCCAGCGTGACGGGCTCTGCGACAAATAAAGCGAGGCCTAAACCTCGCTGACTTGCCAACAAAACCTGCTGGCTGCTAACCTTTCTTTCACCATGCCCGAAACCAACCTCGACAACCTCTTCGAGAAAAACCGCGAATGGTCGTCGTGGATGACCCGCGAAGACCCCACCTACTTTCGCCGGTTGTCAAAACTTCAGGCCCCCAAATACCTCTGGATTGGCTGCGCCGACTCACGCGTGCCCGCCAACGAAATCGTCGGTCTCGACCCCGGCGAACTTTTCGTGCATCGCAACGTCGCCAACGTCGTCGTCCACACCGACCTCAACTGCCTCTCGGTTATTCAATTCGCCGTTGACGTGCTCAAAGTGCAACACATCATCGTGTGCGGCCACTACGGCTGCGGCGGCGTGAAAGCCGCCCTCGACGACAGCGAACTGGGCCTCATCGAAAACTGGCTACGCCACATTGAAGACGTGCGCAACCGCCACCGCGCCGCCATCGACGCCCTTGCCGATTCATCCGCCCAATGCGATCGCCTGTGCGAACTCAACGTCATCGACCAAGTCATGAACGTCTGCCGCACCACCATCGTTCGCGACGCATGGCGACGCGACCAACCCATCACCCTTCACGGCGTGATTTACGGCCTCAAAGATGGCCTACTCGGCGACCTGGGCCTCAAACTCAGCGGCCCCGACAACGTGGCCGACAAATACGAAGCCGCCCTCACTGCACTAACAGAACGAAGGGGCTGAGGGGTTGAGGGACGAAGGGGCTGAGTAAAAAGGCCGTTCGGAAGCGACCACGGGATCACCCTGTAACAGTTCACGGTTTTTGTTCGAGGATGTATCGCGAAGAAGCTTTACGCCAAGACGCGGAGGCGCCAAGAAAGACAGGAAATAAGCCTGACGGCTTCTTAATCTTTTCGCTCAGCCCCCGATTCAGCCAAACGCCTTTGCTTGAAGAAACGGTTGTAAGGCGTCGCGATTGCCTTACGTGTCACTTCAAAAAGAGCCTCTCCACCTGGCACTGAATATCGCACGCATGCCAAAGAACAAAAGTGTTCTTGCTGGCTTTCTTGTCTTCCTTGGCGCCTTGGCGTCTTGGCGTCTTGGCGTAAAATCTCTTGCCCGAGATGACTTGCCCATTGCACGTCAACGCAAATACGCTTGTTAAAACCGTGAACGGTTACCCCCTATCGCCCTTCCACAAAGCGCAGCGCATAACCATTCATGCAATACCGCTCGCCCGTCGGCGCCGGGCCGTCATTAAACACATGTCCCAAGTGCCCGTCGCAACGCGCACAGCGATTTTCAACCCGCACCATGCCATGCGTTTCATCGCGAATGCTTGCCACATGATCTTTCGCAATCGGCTGATAAAAACTAGGCCAACCCGTCCCCGAATCAAACTTCGCCTTGCTTTCAAACAACGCCAAGCCGCACCCTGCGCAAGCATACACACCCTCTTTTTTGTTTTCTAAATACCGGCCCGTCCCCGACCGTTCCGTACCCGATTCCCGCAAAACACGGTACTCCTGATCGGTAAGCTCGGCCTGCCACGCCTCGGGTGTTTTTTGAACAGGCACAATTTTGCCCTGGTCGTCACGCGATGGATTCTCAATCAAAACGATCTCCTTGCTTTTCGTATTCCAATCCACATCACCTTCGCGGCCCGCAGGAACACATCCCGCCACCGCCACCAACACCCACCCCATCAAAAAAAAGTGCCTTAACGCATTCATTGCAATGCTCGTATTCTGACTTCATCGCCAACCCAGTCAACCCAAAGAACCTCAAGCCGCCACGAACTATTCCCGCAACCGTTCGCAAATTCCATTGCTTTGCCACGGCAAAACTCACGTTTAACGCCCCCATTTAACAAAAAGGCTCCTGACCCCTTTTTATTAAATTGGGCTGTTTAGCCAAGCTATTCAGCCCCCTCTCCCAACCCCGCCACCTCCTCCATCACCCGATACAACACAATGCCCGCCGCCACCGCCACGTTAAGCGAGTCCACCCCATGATGCATCGGAATCCGCACCCGCCGATGGCACCGCGCCACACTCCCCACATCTAGCCCATAGCCCTCGCTTCCCAAAAGCACCGCCGTTCCCGTTCGCTGCGTGTCTCGCCGAGAAAAATCTGACAACGACGGCGCATCCGCATCAATTACCGTCGCCACCAAATCCCACTTCGCCTCCTCTGCCAGCCACGCCAAATCCGTGTCTAAATTTGCACTGGTGATGACCGGCAATGAAAACACCGTCCCCATCGACGTCCGCACCGCCCGCCGATACCACGGATCGGCGCTGCGCGGCCCCAGCAACAAACCATCCACCCCCAGCCCCGCCGCAACACGCACCAACAATCCCAAATTGTCCACGTTCGTAATCTCCGGCCCCACCAACAACGTGCCCGGGCGACCACGTGCCCGCCCCCGCGCCACCACCGCCGCCAATGTCTCCGGCTCAGGCGTTCGCCCCACCGCCACAATGCCCTGATGCAGCGCGAACCCCGCCGCCGTCGCCATCACCTCTTTCGAACACGCCAACACCACCGTCTCATCGGGCACCAACGCCGCAACCGCCTGCGCCTTGCTTTCCACCACCAGCACACTTTCCAAAACCACCCCCGCCGCCACCGCCCGCTCCACCACCATCCGCCCCTCGGCCAAAAATGCCCGCCCGTCCTTTTCCTT
>JAZGFZ010000268.1:0-2915 GCA_036480015.1 Algisphaera sp.
GCGGCACGCACCAACTCGGTCACGTCACGTTTATTCACCGTCAAGGTGGTGGCAATGCCTGCCGCCTCGCAATGCGCCTGCGCTGCAGCCCACACGGCAGCCAGTTGGGCGGCAGCCTCTTCATTAAGTGGCTTGTGAAACTTACGCCGTGGAGGCAAAGGGCCTGCAAGGGCGGCGGCGGTGAGATCAACAAGCTCTTGGGCGTAGGTTTCTTTCACCGGCCAAGGCATGCCTTTGAACTTTTTCACGTCTTCAAGAGAACCCACCGGGTTATGAGCCAAGTTGATCAAGGTTTGGTCATCAAGTAACACCCGCTGTGGCAAGTCGCGTTCGCGAGCAATTTTGGCCCGCCACAACAGCAAGGCATTGGCCACCGCTTGCTCGGGGCCTCGCAAGCCACGGCTGCCCTTGGCCTTTAGTTTCATTTTAAGGGGATCAACGCGATGGGCGTTGGGGTTGGCAAAGCCCTCGCACTCCACGCGGGCTTTGTCGGTGTGGCCACGTGTTTCCAACTCGGCCGCCACACGCTCGCGTAAAAGATGCAAGTAGCGCACGTCGTTGGCAGCGTAGCCATGTTGCAATGCCGTCAGGGGGCGACGGTCCCACTGGCTGAACTTGCCACTGGTTCCCAAGTCGGCCTCCAGCAATTCCATGCAAAGATTTTTAAGCGAAATGGGATACATTTTGCCCATGAACCCTGCGGCAATTTGCGTGTCGTAAATGGCCGCAGGTGGGCGACCGGTCAATCGCATGACCGGCTCGATGTCTTGCAATCCAGCATGCACGATTTTTTCAATGGCAGGGTCGGCCACCAATTCCCAAAAAGGAAGCAAGTCAATGCCTGGCGCCAGCGCGTCAATCAGGGTGATGCCCTCTTGGGTGGAAACTTGCACCACACAAAAACGCAAAAAGAAGGTTTCTTCGCCGATGAATTCGGTGTCAAAGCCAAAGCGTGTTTCATCACGCAGTTTGTCAATAAGCGTGGCAAAGGCTTCGGGGGTGTCCACCACATCGGGCGGCCCCGCAGGCACCAAGGGGTGGTCCAACACCGGAGGCAATGTTACTTCTCCCCCTGCATGGGCCTCGCGGTCGGCGCGGCGGCGGTGGGGGCTGCGGTAGTTGGGCCAAGGGGCGCCGTTGGAAAGGCTGTTTTTCTTAGACATGGATTAAAGACCGTGAAACGGACAACGCCTTGAACAGTGTACAAGGGGCGAGCAGATAAGAACGTATACGAGAATTTGGCCATTGGCCCAAAACCGATTCTGCGAACAGGCAAAGGCGTCATGCGTATTCTAAAAAACGGGACAAGGGAGAAAACGCCTTACGGAAAGTGGGTTAGCGTGGGGTGCGACCGACGGGGCAAGGCGATGTCCATGGCGGTTTCGCGAGCTTCGACGGTGCGAATAAGCTTGGTATGAAGCGCAGACCAATCGATGTTTGAAGGACGCCCGGGTTGATGGGCAAGGGCGTCGGCAAAGCATTGACCAAAAACAGTCACGCGATTGCCTGCCGCGCAGCCAAAGCTTGGGCGGTCGGCTTGGGCCGCGGTGAGAAGGGTGAGATTGGGCACACGGGCAAGGGCTGGGGAAAAGCCGCCGGTGTAACAACCCTGAAGCACAACGGTTTTGCGGGTGCTCGGGGGAAAAACCGCAAGCATGTCGTGCAAGGCAGTGGGGGTGAGAAAAACATCGTGTTCTGGCGTGCCATGGCTCACGGCATGAAGTTTCATGCGAAGGTTTGCGGTGCCGGTGTCCAAAGCGTTGTTGGTTAATCGATGCTGGTTGAGGCCGGGAATACGAGCAAACAAAGCGCGGGTTTGAGGATGCTTGCGCTGCGCAAGGCTCATCCGGGCAGAACCGGGGCGTTGGCCATGTCCGGTGAAATAAAGGTAAACGTGGGCGGGGGGTGTGGCGGCGGCCGCATTCAAGTGGCGGCGAAGGGTGGAAAGGGTGGCAGGGTAAAAGGCGGCAAGGTCATTGCGAAGCGCGTTGTATTGAGCCGCATCTTTTAAATAAGCCTTGCGTGTAGGACGGGCGTGATAGCAAGCGATTTGGTGGGGGGCGACGCCTCGGGCAACCCACGTGTTGCGTTGGTCGATGGTCTCTTGGGCAAAATTGGCAACGTCGGCACTGGCCGCAAAAAGAAAAACGCGTGTGTGGGGGTTGAAAGATTCTGTGGTGTAAGGCGGGGTGGCGGCGGCATCGGCAAGATCACCGGCGGTTTCTTGCACGGTCAGGGCAGGCAAAAAAGGCTGGCTGGCGCAGCAGGCAAGGGCACAAATCAGGCTCAGCAAAAACAGAGCTGCAAAAAAGCGCTGAATGGCGTGATGCTTTGAATGCGGGAAGCAAAAATGAAACATAAAGAGGCATGGGGTTAAAGAAACGGCGCGGGGTGTCTGGCAAACAAAAAGGTTCCGGTAAGTTTTCCGATCATGACAGCGTATGTCGAAACAATGTCTTGGCTGCCGATTGAGGTCGCGATGTGTTGGTTGTTTGATCCGATTTCATTGCACTCTTGGATTAAACAACCTTTTGCTATTGCGGCACCTGTGAGGTGCCAGGCAAGACACCGGACACGTTTTTCGCGTTTCGCGTATTAGGAATCTCCGCATGTCAACTTGTTTTTATCGCACGGGCTGGCTTGCAGATCACCTTTCGATTTTGCGCGTGGCGCCGGTGTTGATGGCGGTGGCGGCGGGCGGGGCTTTGCCCAAGGCGGGATGGGCGGCAACCCTCACGGTGACCAGCTCCAACGACACGGGCGCAGGGTCGTTGCGTGCGGCGATTGCGAGTGCCAGCAACGGCGACACCCTTAACTTTGGTTCAGGGTTGAACAACAGTACGATTACGCTGGGCAGCACGCTGCTCATTGACAAGGGGTTGACACTCAATGGTGCGGGCCAGGGAATCACGGTC